>CAYMXQ010000021.1:6239-9431 GCA_964394495.1 Hadarchaeota archaeon (SeqCode) | reverse complement strand
GCCAAAACGATAACCGGGATATTGAAATACTATGGCTCCATCCGCCCAAGCTTGAAGAGCCTCGTGCCCATTTTATCCAAAGTCACGAAAATTCTCGCATATTTAGTTGCTTTCATACTTGTCCTCAATGGGCTTGGAATTGATGTAACAGCCCTCGTCGCCGGGTTAGGCATAGCTGGAATCGCGATAGCATTCGCCCTCCAAGACACCCTCTCACAAGTCTTCGCAGGGGTATACATCATGACGGACAAGCCTGTGAGAATAGGGGACTACGTAAAGCTGGATAGCGGCCAAGAAGGTTATGTAGTTGATGTCGGTCTGCGCAGCACGAAGATAAGGGAGCTTCCAAATAATGTCATAACAGTGCCAAACTCCAAAATGGCCGGCGCTATCATTACCAACTATTATCTGCCCGAGCCCGAGTTGGCTGTTTTGGTTCAGGTAGGGGTAAGCTATGATAGCAATCTCGAAAAAGTAGAGCGGGTTACCGTAGATGTGGCTAAGCAAGTTTTGAAGAGGGTCACCGGTGGCGTGCCGGAGTTTGAGCCCTTCATACGCTACCACACCTTCAGCGACTTCAGCATAAACTTCACAGTCATCCTCAGGGCCAAGGAATATGTAGACAGATATATGATAACCCACGAGTTCATCAAAGAGCTACACAAGCGCTACAAGAAAGAAGGCATTGAGATACCGTACCCGATACGGACAATCTACACTCGGAAGAAGCTCTAGGCCGTCACCAAGACCGTTCATGTAGCAGGCAAAATTATCTAAACTTTTCTCGCGCCGGTTGGGGGCATTAACAGCAGCTATTTTCGTTTCTTACGTTTCATTTTATCTTCTATCTCTGAGATTTTTTTGTACATCTCTTCGATAATCTCATGCTTTTTGGAAGGTTCTTTTACCATTAATGTCAAAACCAACTCGACAAATTTGCTCTCTCTTCTCTTGATAGTGAGGACGGGTGGAAAGCGTTCATCCAGATATCTCCTTAATCTATTGCAGACTTTCAGGACTTCGCTTTCGAATTCTGCTGGGTTAATAACACCGCTAAGCGTTATCGGAATCAATATTTCTTTCCAAGCATGCGGCGTCATGTTAACTACCCTCTCTCTGAGAAAAATTGAATTTGGAACTGAGACCAATTTCTTATCGTCTGTCAAGAGGACCGTCGTTATTGGGTTGATCTCGATGACCTTGCCTGAGCTATTTCCCACTTTAATAATATCGCCTACCTTGAAAGGCACATACACATCAGAAAAATACTTGGCGCCAATATTCTCCAATGTGTCTCTAATCGCTATCACTATCACTACCCCAAATAACCCCACCAACAAGAGTAGAAAGTCCGTTCTTAAACCAAGTTGTTCAACCGCAATAAGTAGACCTATTGCCCAGATTATAATCGAAACTATTTTCTGAACGTTTGTCCTCACCACCGGGGCCCAAGTCCTAAACGCGCCCTTTATGATAAGGCTAACAATTTTCGCGATTATAGCAGTCACAGCTACGATTGCCGCGAATATGGCGATCTGGTAAAGAAAATCGTATTGAATTATCTTCAACATTGCTCCTAGTCTCCAGAAGGTCTGACCATATCCAACATCACTTTGGCCTCCGACTTTGCTCCACTATCCAAAGAACATTGTCTCGAAGTCTTAAAACCGTTCTCGCTCAGGTCTGATGCTAAGTCCTGATTCGACAGTAGGACAGAAATTTTATCACTCAAATCGTTTGGATCGTCAGGATCGAAAAGGAGTCCATTTTCCTCATGTTTTACGATTTCGGCCACGCCAGCTCTAGAACTGACAATCGTGGGTTTCTTGTAGAGCCAGCTTTCTATGACGACCAAACCGAATCCTTCGAGGATGGAAGGCAGGATTGTTAACTCGCATCTCTCGTATGCCGCCTGAAGTTCTGAGTGGGTCAAATGACCCGTAAAAATGACACGGTTCTCAATCTTTAGCGTCTTGACAATTTCACGCAATTGACTTAGCCACTTTTCAGCCTTCGACAGTCCAATCCCTTTCTTTGAACTGGAAAAACTCCCGTTACCGGCAACGATGAGTTTTAGATTGGGAAAATCTTTTGCCACCCGAGAAAATCCTTTTATAGCTCTGTCTTGCCCCTTCATCGGGTCAAGTCTGGCAACCACCAAAATAACTCTGTCGTCTTCTCGTATCTTGAACTTTTGTTCAAACTCAACAAGTTCTTTTTTGTTTGGTGTTTTGTAGCCCTTATGGTCGATGTAAGGGTAAATGTAGCGGGCCTTGCCTCGATATCCAAACTTTTTGAGCGACTTTAGATATCTTTTGCAGCTCACTATTACGGTATCGTAGGCATTGAAGTATGACGCCAAGAATTGTTTCCACATTTCTGGGATCAAGGACTCGTCAAATGGGATATGCCATCTAAAAACTTTGGGCTTAAGGGTATGTAGCATATGCGCCATGGGTAGTTGCTGGAAGTCGTGGATGTAAAAAATGTCGAAATCATTTTCCTTGTCGAGTTTCATGGCGAGTTCGCTGCACAGCCGGTTGTAGTGGGTGTAATCGATAAATTCGTCTTGCCAGAGAAACAGCTCTACAGGTTTTAGTTCTTTTTGGATACCGTGCAACGTTTTCCACATGGTTTCTTTTGCATGTCCGTACCCACCCATCCTCCCCTTTACAAGCTGTATGTGATCCAAAGTTATCCCCTCTGCAGAGGCCCTTTCTGGGCCGATTGGGTTCATCGAGATCCAATGGGGGTTTTCAACTAGACCGTCCCTGATCATACGCTTCATAAGAGGAAAGACCATTCTGGTCACGCCGCCAGCCGTAAAATCATAGTCCTCGCCTTCAACGAGGTTTTCGAGCTCTAAAGGCTGAGCTAGATTTCGGTATTTTTGGACGATGTCGTCGTGGCTCAAGTTAAACCTTACCAAAGGCGTCTGAGAGCTTACGCATAAAGACAGTCTTTCCATCAATAGTAAAATGTTCTACATCAGTGAAAAACTTATCCTAGGATTTAGTTTCCGCAGCCCCACCAACTTTTTTCTTACCCCACTCGGCCTTGCTCGGGCACTTTGGGTCGATACACATCTTGTATGGCCTTCTCCCCGGGCGGTAGACTTGTATCATCGGAGCCTTGCACTGCGCGCATGTCTTTCCGAGAGGTACGACCGTCCCAGCCTGAGGCAATGGAAAT
>CAYMXQ010000021.1:1825-6229 GCA_964394495.1 Hadarchaeota archaeon (SeqCode) | reverse complement strand
TTGGTGCATTTCGGGTAGTTGGAGCAACCTACGAAGCGTTTTCGAGTCGCGCGTGAGACTATCAGCCTCAGGTCTCCGTCACACTTGCCGCACTTGCCCAAGACTCGTTGCTTCATTTGGGTGGTCCGGTAGGCTTCGGCAAGATGTTTCCCTATCTCGAGCCGGTGTTGTTTGAACTTGCCCATGATTCTGTCAAGCTCTTCGCGCGCTTTTGCGATGACTTCATCCTTGTTTCTCTTGCCCTCCTGAATCGCATCCATCTCACGCTCGAACTCCGCAGTCAGCTCCTCGCTCACTATCTCCGGACAGTACTTCAGGAGTGAGTCGACCACTTCCATGCCGAGATCTGTGACGGTGATCTGGTTGCCGAAGATGTATCCACGCTCTTGGATGTTCTGCAGTATTGGCGCGCGCGTGGCCTTCGTACCGAGGTTCCGCGCCTCCATCTCCTTGACTATTGACGCAGGGTTATAGCGCGGCGGGGGTTGTGTTTTTTTATCCTCGAATTTTACATCCTTGACCTCCAACTCCTGCCCCTCGCTCAGCTGCGGCAGGATGATCTCCTCCGTCGCCCCATACGGGCCGTAGTACTCCAGCCAGCCCTCGTCGAGCACCCTCCGCCCGTGGATGAGGAACGGTTGCCCGCCCACGTCTAGCTCGACCTTCACGCCCTCCACCAACGCCGGCTTACCGAACACCGAGAAAAAGCGCCTGACGATTAAATCGTAAATCTTCTGCAACGGTCCGGTGAGCTTCTCGGGCCTCTCCCCAGTTGGGTAAATGCTTGG
Organism: Hadarchaeota archaeon (SeqCode); assembly: GCA_964394495.1. Classification (GTDB taxonomy): domain Archaea; phylum Hadarchaeota; class Hadarchaeia; order Hadarchaeales; family Hadarchaeaceae; genus B75-G9. Next base: position 5,441 of record CAYMXQ010000021.1, on the reverse strand, counting down.
ATGGGCAGGGTCTGTCTTCTTGCCCTCGTTTGGAATAAGTTTAGGCTGGCTGAGCAGATCGTCCGCGAATCTCCTGTATTGCTTCGAAGCACCGAGTCGCTCTATTATATTGGCGTAACCTATCGTCGGCGGTAGTTTCTGGCTACTCGTCCTCGGATAACTTATGAGCGCCGCCTGGTACAGCATCTGCGCCGCCTGCTGCGTCCGCATCGGCGTATACCCGAAACAGCGGTAGGCCTCAGACTGTAGGAGACCTAGGTCGAACGGGACTGGAGGCAAGCGTTGATACTGGCGGGTTTGAATTGTCGAGACATTGGCGGGTTTGCCACTACATGCGGCCAGCGCTCGCTCGGCCTCGGCCTTATCGAAGAAGCGATCGGTCGCGTGTTCTGCCACGACTTCGGTACCATCGATGTCTAGGAGGAGGCTGAGGACCCAGAACGGCTCGGCCTTGAAAGCTTTGATTTCGCGTTCCCGCTCGACTAGGATTTTGAGTGTAGGTGTCTGAACACGCCCAGCGGAGAGCTTGGCGAAGCGCTGTTCCGCTTCTTTCACAGCTGCGCTCATGGCTAGCGAGACGTTCATCCCCCAGTACCAGTCGAGCATATGGCGGGCTATGCCTGCGTCGATGAGCTCGAAGTCCAAGCGTGGCATCATCTGCTCGTACGATTTGCACAGGTCCTCGACGGTGAGTGTGGAGAATTTCATCCGCTTGGCGCGCTTCACGGCATCTTCGCCGCATAAGTAACTAAGAATGTTAAAAGCGATGACCGAACCTTCAGTGTCGTAGTCGCAGGCGCTGATGTAGTCATCAGCATCCCTCGCCAGCTCTCTTATCGCCTCGACGAAAACTCGTGTTCGCTCGGCTCCCCTGTCTGCCTCGTAAGCCGGTACCCAGCCGATATCATAGATTGGGTAGTCACGCATAGGTTTTGTATTTTTCAAGGTGAAGAGGTGCCCCAACGCCGGGACGACTACTATCTGCTTGCCGTCGCGCACAAACTCGTAGTATGGCACACCGTTGAGTTTTCCCCCTCGGGGTTTCTTCTCCGAGAGCGCCGAGGCTATCTTCTCCGCGGCGGTCGGCTTTTCACAAACTATGAGCGTCTTCATTTATTTCGTGCTTATCTCGCCCTATGTTCTAATAGAGGTTGACGGCGTCGGCGTGTACAACGAAAGCAAACTTTTAGCCTCCCAAAATCAGATATTACATTGCGATGAAGGGACATATCCGCGGAAATATCGAGAACTGGCGTGATCAATGAGCGTCGGTGCATCACTGCGGTAACACTCGAGCAGGCCCATCGAAAAACACGCCAAAATTGGGTCCTTCGGGGAGTAACTGACGGGATCGTCTAAGACGATGACCATGAAGCCAACCCTGGTGTGACACAGGTGGGCACGGCCCCCGAGCTAGTCCCTGCCACGAGGGTTACCTGAGGGGAGGACGTCGAAAAGACAGTCTATGAACCTCGGTGTTAGTGTGTTGGGGAACATCGGGGGCCAATTTCAAACAGTTTCAAGCCCGCCCCCAGTCGTAAAAATTTTCACGTTTTTTATTCCCTTTTGCTTGGCCACACTTGCAAGCTTGAGGAGTTTTTCCCTGCTTGGCAATGGGAGTCTCCTAAAGCCGGGGTCGAGGGTCCGCTGGTTACTGAACTGCTGGAGCCTCAGGCAATCTACGCCCTTGATGTCTTCGGCGATTAGTGCGATGATTTTCTCTTCATCGTTCAGTGTAGGCACCACCGTGGTTCGCGCTTCCACCTCCGCTTTCGAGTTCAACGCGAGCTTTATGCTCTCCTTGACCTTTCTGACTAACCCAGGCACCCTGACTGAGCCAGTGATTTTTTCGTAGAGCTTCGGGTCGCTGAGCGGCGCTTTCATGTCGATGGCGACAAAATCGATATGGGGCAGCAGACGTTTGAGCGCCCGAGGATTCGTTGCGTTCGTCTCAATCGCACATTTCAATCCGGCTTTCTTCGTTTCCTTCAAGAGTTCCAGGCATGATTTGGGCTGGAGGAGCGGTTCACCTCCAGTGAGCACGATTGAGTCAATAATCGGCTTGAGCCCTTTCACGAGCTTAACAACGTCCTCGACATCGACGATTTTTCCCGCCTTGGTGTCGATGCCATCCACGTTTTGGCACCAGGGGCAGCGGAGGTTGCATCCCTGAAGAAACACGGCCGCGGAGAGCTTTCCAGGCCAGTCAATGGTCGATATTTCAGTGATGCCCATCAAGCGGAGCTTCAATCATACCGCCTTCGTGCTGATTTTCTCTTTGTACTCGAGTCTCTCGCGGAACTCCTCCTGCTTCCCGACGTGCCATTGTTGGACGGGGCGGTAGTACCCGACAATCCGCGAGTATACCTCGGCCGGCTTACCGCAGCGCGGGCACTTGAAGTGCTCGCCGCGCAGATAGCCATGGTTCATGCAGATGCTGAAAGTCGGGGTTATCGTGTAGTACGGCAACCTGAAGTTCTCCGCTATCCTCCGAACGAGCACCTTGCACCCCTCGGCACTGCTCACAGCCTCCCCCAGGAAACCGTGCAGGATCGTTCCCCCGTTGTAAAGCACTTGAAGATCGTCTTGGTGGCGGAGGGCTTCGATGAGGTCGTTCGTGTACCCAACCGGCAAATGTGTCGAATTAGTATAGTACGGTACTTTCTTGCCAGCTGTGATGATTTTGGGGTAGCGTTTTTTATCAAGCCTCGCCAAGCGGTATGAAGTTCCTTCGGCCGGGGTCGCCTCAAGGTTGTAGACGTTGCCAGTTTCATCCTGGAACTCGACAAGTCTTTCGCGCATGAACTTCAGCACACGGATTGCGAACTCCTTGCCAGTTTTTGTCTCGATTCCCTCACCCAAGAAGTTCAAGCAGGCCTCGTGCATGCCCAGTAGACCAATGGTGGAAAAGTGAAACTTGAGGTTGCCCAAGTAGCGCGCCGAGAATGGCAACAGTCCTCGCTCCATGTTTTCATCGACCAGCTTTCGTTTTATCTCCAAGCTGTCCTTGGCCAGTTCCATCATATGCTCAAGTCGTTCGAAGAATTCGTCCTCGTCCTTTGAGTTGTAGCCCAACCGTGGCATGTTTATGGTTACCACGCCGACGCTCCCTGTTTTATCCGAGAAACCGAAGAAGCCACCGTACCTCCTGTGGAGTTCTTTCAAGTTGAGCATGAGCCGACAACACATGCTGCGGACTTGACGAGGGTCTATTCCTCCCTTTATGCAATTTTGAAAGTACGGAATTCCAAACTTTGCCGTCGCCGCGAAGAGCGAGTTGGAGACTTCAGAGTCCCAATCAAAGTCTTTCGTCACGTTGTAGGTCGGGATGGGAAAGGTGAAGATCCGCCCGCGCATGTCCCCGTGCAGCATCACATCCAGGAATGCTCGGTTGATGAGTTCAGCCTCGGGCTGGTAGTCAGCGTAGGTCTCGTCTAGCACCTTGCCACCGTGGATCACAGATTCTTTTTTCATGTCGTCCGGGATTTTAAGTTCGAATGTCGCGTTGGTGAATGGTGTCTGTCCACCCCAGCGCGAGGCGATGTTCAGGTTGTAGATGAACTCCTGCATCGCCTGTTTCGCCTGCTTGTAGCTCAGCCCGTCCTTCCGCACGAAC
>CAYMXQ010000021.1:395-1815 GCA_964394495.1 Hadarchaeota archaeon (SeqCode) | reverse complement strand
AATGAGTTAACTGCCTGCGCACCAGCCCACTCGTTTTGGACGCTCCCCAAAAAGTTCGAGATCTGGAGCAAGGCGGAGGAGAGGTGTCGCGGGGGCGAAGATTCGGTTCGGCCGGGCACACCGCTGAAACCCTGTAAGAGGAGGTCCTTGATGCTCCATCCGGCACAGTAGCCGACTATGCCAAACGGAAGGTTGTGGATGTGGAAATCGCCTTCGATGTGGGCCTTGGCTATCTCGCGCGGGTAGACCTTCGAGAGAGTGTATCGCGTGATCGTCTCGCCCCCCGCCTGGAGGAATAGGGACGAGAAAGAGTAGGCGACATTCGCGTTCTCGTGGACTCTCCAGTCACGTACTCCGAGGTAATCGTCGACGAACTTCACAGGGTCGATTTGTTCCGAGCCGGTACTGGCTGGCGCGCGGGCTCTCGGTTTCTCAGCCTTTGTTGGAACCTTCCAGAGGCAGTGCGGGCACGAGGCGTAGTACTTGCTCTTGCCGTGATAGTCCCAACTGTAATCGCAGTGTTTGCATCTAAGCCGCACAAAATCCCGTATTTTACTATCTACCTACATACATAAAAATTTGTCGAGTTACTCCTTCACCTTGTCCTCTATGCGCCGCGCTGTCTCCCACGATTTTCTGGCGAACTCGGGCAGTTCCCTGTGCTCGCGCACCCAGCGCTCGAGAAAGGCGATGGTACGAGGGTCGGCCGGGTAGCCCGAGCCGAAATCCCCGTAGCGCTCGCGCAGCTCAGCTATGCGCTGGTCGCGGCGGACCTTTGCAACGATTGAAGCCGCCGATACCACGACGTACTTTCTGTCGGCAAAATTTTCCACCACCAGTTTTGGTTTCGTTTGTAGGTACCGCTTGATTCTCTCCTCGAACATCGCGGGGTTTGGGTCGGCTGCATCCACGTACGCAATTTTCGGCCTCAGGCGGTCCAAGATATAGGCAAACTTCATCGCCTCGAGCTCGTTGAGGTTGATTTTTTTGACCAGACGGGATTCATCTATCTCGGCTGGCGAGAGCTCGACGATTTCAATTTTCATAGCTTTTTTGGTTATAAGTTCGGCAAGCTTTGTGCGCCTGTTTGGGCTGAGGAGTTTTGAGTCCTTGACGCCCGCGGCTTTAAGTTCTTCGAGCGTGCTCTCCTCGAACATCGCGCCGCAGAGCACCATTGGGCCAAAGACAGGGCCTATGGGCACACTAAGCGTTGCCTAGTGCTCTACCCGCCTCGTCCATGCCAGCGATTCCTTGCGGTTTATCTGTATGACCCGTTTGCTTGTTGTACATAATTCCCACTTTTTATCCTGGTCCCTCCTGATTAACCCAAGTTTTTCCAGCCCTTTTAATCCTTTGAAGGCAGACCTAAAACAAACACTTCTCCTTTTTGCTAGAAAAGCTGTACTCGAGGGACCATACT
>CAYMXQ010000021.1:0-385 GCA_964394495.1 Hadarchaeota archaeon (SeqCode) | reverse complement strand
AAGTAGATTTAAGTACTCTTTCTTAGCTTTGGAAACCAAAACAACATTTTGGTCTGTTCTAACCCAGCACGATTTGTTTTTATCCCAGAAGTTTTGAACCCTGCTATCATCTTTGAGTTCCTTCAACGTCTCTTGTGTATAAGCCAAAGACCTGTTTAGTAATTTAGCAAGCACGCGAGAAGTGCATGGTTTCTTTAGCGCTTCGTAAATTCTCCGTTTAAAGTAGTGTTTTGGATAGTGGTATTGTTTATACGTGGCTAACATTTCTCTGAATTTTTTCTCTTTATCGGGATGTAAATCGGCTATTTTTATTTCAGCGAGTTTATCTAGGTTCCTTCTCCCAGTTATCACATAAGCCCGTTCAGCAGGGGAAAATCGGTTCTTA
>CAYMXQ010000020.1:12745-14206 GCA_964394495.1 Hadarchaeota archaeon (SeqCode) | reverse complement strand
GGCCAGTTCATCGCTGGTTAGGGCCGGGTCAACTTCGGCCCGTCGGCTCCGAGGCCCTGCCAAAATACTGGAGCCGATATTTAGTTGCCCGTTCAAAGTCGCCTCGGCGTAAGGGTCCGTTCGGATGCTAGCGACACGGTCGCCGCGACCTTGACGTGAACGCCATCCCATATAACCATTGCAGAATCGGCCTTCGGCACGCGGTTTGTCCTACAGCTGAAGCACATGGGGTTTCTCGCTCGATCCCGTTCTAACCTAACCACTTTTCCAGTGAAGCCTGCCTTCTTTCGGCCTCGCCTTTAGTTAGTTTTTCTATCCCCGTCTGCGCACGCTGCTCCGAGAAATCGTGCTCGTCGCATAGGAATCGCTTGATGGCGTCTGGGTCGGGTTCCTCCCATTTCAGGTCGTACTTGTCCGTCACGTTTGGCGTCAGGAAGATTTTTCGCACTTCCAGAGGGTCAACTTCAAATTTTCCCCCAAGCTCCGTCCCCACAATCTTCTCAATCGACCCCTTTTCCCTGATGAGTTCGAGCGCCTTCTTTGGCCCTACCCCCTTTATGCCCTCGTTGTAGTCGGTCCCAACCAAGATGCCTATGTCAACTAGCTGCTCGCGGCTGACACTCAACCCGTCGAGAACCGACTTGAGCTCAATCACCTCGGTGGAGACCATGACATACACGTCCTTTCCCGGGAGCTTCCGCCTGCCAGTGATCGCTAGGTTGCGCACGAGCGTTGGAGCCCCGAACAGCAGGCTGTCGAAGTCCTGGCTGGCGGCCGCCCAAGCGTCGCCCCGCTGTACCAGACGTGCCGCCTGGGCCTCGCCTTCCCCGGGCGCTTGGACCCAGGGCAGTCCCATGTGGCCCAATAGCGTCTGTGCTTGCCGTATCATCTGCTCGTCTACACGCCCCGCGCGCTGGGCGAACTTCTTGGCCTCCCCGACCCTCCCCGCATCAAGCGCCTTCTTCCACTCCACCGCGGCCTCAGCCCTCACCGCGCGGCGCTGCTCCACAGTCTTCTGCTTCAGTCTGGGCGGTTCCCCATCGAACACGTAGACGGGACGGATTCCCGCCTCGACGAAGTTCGCAGTCCTGTAAAACAATCCGGAGAGGTGCGAGGTTATCCTGCCTTTAGAATCCCGCAGGAGTTCCCCATCGTGCTGCCTGATGATTGAGAGGAACTGATAAAGCGAATTCATGGCGTCTATCGCGACTATACGCCCGCGCAGCTGCTCTAGCTCGACTTTCTGCTTTGTAACGATGTCGCCTAGCTGGACCCCCATCCAGGCACCAATAAAAATTCATTCCAAGCACTTAAAGTCGAGCACCGTGGAAGCAAACGATTAGCTCGCGGCGCTTGCCCTTTTCTCCCCGGGCAGTCTCCGCACCACCGTTATCGGGATAGCATCCTTCTCGAATTCCATCACGGCTATGTTAATCGGATCCCCAACGTTTTCAGGAACTT
>CAYMXQ010000020.1:8668-12735 GCA_964394495.1 Hadarchaeota archaeon (SeqCode) | reverse complement strand
TCACAAGCACCGGCGCCCCCATCGCTATCTGGAGGGCTCTGGCCCCAACTATACGGGCTTTTTCATATCGGGTATACTTTTTCGGGAAAATAGTTTGGCCCCCATCACATCGGTGGCATGCCTTACATCTCTGGGCCACTTTCTTTCTCTAGCTTCCCCGCGGCTATGACGTCGTCGATGCGCAGAATCATCTCCGTCACTTCGCTCGCTGATTTTATCGCCTGTGTCTTCACGCGCAGGGGTTCAACGATCCCGCGGTCGAGTGTGTTCAGAGTTTTCCCGCTTATCACGTCGACGCCGATGTTTTTTCCATCCTTCTTTTCGTGGGCTGACCTAAGCTGCACCAAGATGTCTATTGGATCAAGACCCGCGTTTTCGGCGAGCGTCCGTGGGATTATCTCCATTGCATCTGCGAACGCATTCACCGCAAGCGCCTCACGCCCGCCAACTGTATCGGAGTATTCCCGCAGCCCCTTGGCGACCTCTATCTCGGGTGCTCCGCCTCCAGCGACAATCTTACCATCCTCAATCGCCGCTGATATCACCGAAATCCCATCATGTACTGCCCTTTCGACCTCGTCCACGACATGCTCGGTTCCGCCGCGTACGAGCAGGCTCACCGCCTTCGGGTCCTTGCACCCTTCGATGAATATCATCTCCTCACCGGCTATCTTGCGCTCCTCCACGAGGGCCGCGGCGCCCAAGTCGCTGTGGGTAAGGTCCTTGATGTTCGTCACAACTTTCCCTCCAGTAGCGCGGGACAGCTTGTCCATGTCAGACTCCTTCACCCTACGGGCCGCCATGATCCCGGCCTTCGCGAGGTAATGCTGGGCAACGTCGTCTATGCCCTTCTGGCACAGCACCACGTCCGCGCCGGATTCCTTGATCTTGTCCACCATCTCCTGAAGCATGCGCCGCTCCTCGTCAAGGAAGCTCCTGAGCTGCTCGGGGTCGGTTATGTTGATCTTGGTGTCGGTCTCGGTCTCCTTCACCTCAAGGGCCAGATTGAGAAGGACAATCTTTGCCTTTTCCTTCCGCTTCGGCATGCCCGTGTGCACGACGTCCTTGTCGAGTATTATTCCCTGGATGAGCTGTGAATCGGATGAGCTCCCGCCGCTTTTCTTCTCCACCTTTATGTTGTCGATGTCCGCCTCCACCTTACCGTCCGACACCTCGACTATCTGCTTCACTGCCTTGACGCATAGGTCCGCGAGTTTCTCCCCACGCTGTTCGGAGCCTTTGCTGCTCATCGAAGTTATCGCGATCTGTTTGAGCGTTTTGTCGTCGTCCTTGGATACCTTAACGGCCATCTTCTCCAAGATCTCCTGTGCCTTGGTCGCGGCGAGCCGGTACCCTGTTGTTATTACGGTCGCGTGGATATCCTGGTCGAGCAGCTCCTCCGCCTTTTTCAAGAGTTCACCAGCCACGACAACGGCGGTGGTCGTGCCATCGCCTACCTCGTCCTCCTGAGCCTTCGCGACCTCCACCATCATCTTCGCGGCTGGGTGTTCCACATCCATCTCCTCGAGGATGGTGACGCCGTCGTTGGTTATCGTCACGTCGCCCAGGTTGTCCACCAGCATTTTGTCCATACCGCGCGGCCCAAGCGTAGTTCGTACAGCCTCGGCTATCACCCTCGCAGCCATTATGTTCATGCGCTGCGCGTCTCGCCCCAAGTATCTCTGGGCCTTTTCAGCCAAGATAAAAATCGGTGTACCTCCCATCTGAGCTGCCATATAATCCCCATTTCCGACTTGTGTTGTTGTTTGTTTAGACTATATAATTTTTACGTTAATTTAAAACTAACCTATTTTCGCCTGAGTTTCGCCTGCAGAAGCTTAGATACCCCCCTCGGGTCCGCCCGCCCCTGAGTGAGCTTCATGACTTTGCCGGCTAGGAAGTGCAGGGCCTTCTTCTGTCCGGCTCGATAGTCTTTGACCGCGTCTGGGTTCTCCTTAATCGCTTTATCTACCGCGGCGCGGAGTTCGGACTTTTTCAGCGGGACCAGACCCATTTTCAGCAACAGCTTTTCCGGGTCCCTAGGTTTTTCCACGAGTTCGCGGAGTACGAGCTCCCCCTGTTCAGGCGTCACTCGCTTGCGCTTCACCATATCGAGCAGGCCGGCGAGCTGTTTCGGTGTGAACTTGACATCCGCGGCGCGCAACTTCATGTAGTTCAAAACCTTCTTTAACTTCGTCCTGAACCAAGTCGCGGTCAGCTTCGGGTCGACTTCTCCGGCCACGGCCTCGTACAGGTCAGCCAGCTCTCGCTCGCTCACGATGACCTCCGCCGCGGGTTTGGATATCTTGTACTGTTTGATCAGGCGTTGTTCTCGAAGGTGTGGCGCTTCAGCCATCTTCCCCCGCACCGATTCGACCCTTTTCACGTCCAATATAAGCGGGAAGATGTCCGGGTCGGGTATGTAGCGGTAGTCCTCTTCCATCTCCTTTGTCCTCATGGGCACGGTGGTCATCTGGCTCTCGAGGTAGGCCCTCGTCTCCCTGACTACCGTTTCGCCTCTTTTCAGTTTCCCCCGCTGGCGGATGATCTCGTACTTCAGCGCCCGGTATGCCCCCTTCACCGAGTTGATGTTCTTGACCTCGACCCTCCCGCCCCCCTCGAGCGAGATGTTGACGTCGGTCCGCATCGCCCCTCCGGCCTCGGGCCTGACCTTCCCCGTGTACTCGAGCACGCGGATGAGCATGCGCAGGAACTTTCTAGCCTCTTCGGGAGACTTGATGTCAGGCTCGGTGACGATTTCGACAAGGGGCACGCCTGAGCGGTTGTAGTCGGCCGTCCCGCCCACGGGGTTGTACTGCCCCGGGTCCTCCTCCATGTGGACCTCTCTGATTCGCACACCACCGAGTTCTCCTTCCTTTGCTATCGGCAGGCTCGTGCGCTGATAACCCGATGGAAGGTCTGGGTAGTCGTAGTGCTTGCGCTGGATGTATATTATCTGGTCAGTGATGGTCTTGCATCCTAGCATGAGGGCAATCTCGATTGCTGCGTTGACGGGCCGCTCGTTCGGTGGGAGAGGCTTCGAGCCCGGCATACCTGTGCAGATAGGGCAGACGTTGGTGTTGGGTGGAACGTCCTGGTAGTTGGTCGGGCAGTCGCAGTACATCTTGCGCTCGGTCGCCATCTGCTGGTGGACCTCGAACCCTATCTTGATATTCACGACACCGCCTCCATGGCCCGCATCACTCGGAGTACCTCAGGTTCACCGAGCACCTTGCCCTGCACCTGAAGCCCCACCGGTATGCCGTTCACCTCGCCAGCCTTGACCACGCCTCCGCATATGCCCGCGAGGTTTGCAGGGATCGTCAGGTAATCGTAGGCGTACATCTCCATCGGAGTTAGTTTGGTGCCTATCCTGTGCGGGAGCTTGGGGACAGTTGGGCCGACTATCACGTCAGCCTTATGCAGCGCCGCGGTCAGCTCCTGCCTGATCAAAGTACGCACTTGGAGCGCGCGCTGGTAGTACTTCCCCCGGTACTCCTTCCTGCTGATGTACTGGCCACGCAATATCCGGCGCAGGACCTCCTCGCCGCAGACCTCCTCGATGCGCTTCCCATACTTCCGGCCGTCGAACTTGCGGGTGGCTGAGAAGAATTCGACCGAGACGATGAGGTAGTAGGCTGAAAGGCCGCGCTCGAGGTTAGGTAGCTCGACCTCAACAATTTCAGCCCCGAGAGAGCGCAGCTTTTCCACCGCACCTTCTATGACATGCATGACCTTCGGCTCTGTGAGCTCAGCGAATTTTTGGCTCACACCGATGCGTACTCCATCGAGCCCACCACCGTCAAGCTCGTCCAAATAGCTCACATGCCTGACATCCAACATCACGCACTCGTTCTGATTCTTGCCAGCTATCGTCTCGAGCAAAAGGGCTGCTCCGCGGACATCAGGTGCCAGAGGCCCGATCTGGTCCAAGCTCATCCCTAGGTCGATAAGCCCCTGCCGTGGGACTAGCCCATATGTTGGCTTGATTCCCACAACTCCACAGTGGCTGGCAGGGTTTCGGATAGAGCCGCCTGTATCAGTGCCCAGACATAAATCGCATAGCT
>CAYMXQ010000020.1:0-8658 GCA_964394495.1 Hadarchaeota archaeon (SeqCode) | reverse complement strand
GCCAGGGGCAGCAGGGTTGTCCGTAGGTCCGAAAGCGCTCGTCTCGCCGCTCGAGCCGCAGGCGAACTCGTCCATGTTGTTCATGCCGATGACTATGCCGCCCTCAGCTTGAATTCGCTTGACGACTTCCGCGTCGTATGTTGAGACGTGATTCTCGAGTGTACGCGAGGCACAGGTTGCTCTTAACCCAGTAACATTGATGTTTGACTTCACTCCGATCGTCAGTCCGGCCAGCTTCCCAACCTGCTCGCTCCGCTTCAGCCTGCGGTCGATGGTTTCTGCATCCGCCAGCGCGTTCCTGTTGAGTTCGATGAAGGCGTTTGTCTCATTCATTTTCTTTATTCTCTCGAGCGCTTGCTGCACGTTCTCTACGGCTGAGAACTCACCCCGCCTGATTGCATCGAGCTTGTCTAGCGTTCCTTGACCCATCTCGCCACCTCCACCCTAAGGTTTCCTTGGTCATCCGAGCCAGGCATGTTCGAGATGAACCGCTTTCGGAATTCTAAGCGATTCTCCTCTGGCGTAGGCTCACCATCAGGGCGGACGATGTTGTAGGCTTCTTGGTTGTAGTACGTTTCATTGAGTTCAGGAAGCTCCTTCGTGGCTTCGACAAACGACTGGACGATCTCCTCGGCACTCCGTTCTATCTCCTTCTGCCTTTCCGCCATTCAGGCCCCAGTTGATATCGTGCGTGGTATAAGAAAAGTTTGGGTGTCAAACGTCGGGCATGTAACTTTAAACCTGCGCCGAGCAGATTCATTTGGTGGCTGCTTGAAAAAGCCGGCCAAATTCTGGGAGAAGTTACCGGATAAAAAGGTCCGTTGCGCGCTCTGTCCTTGGAGGTGTTTGATTGCCCCTGGAAAGCTCGGTGTCTGTCGTGCCCGAAAAAACGAGGACGGCGAACTCTGCACATTGGTCTACGGTTCAATCGTTTCGATGGCAATAGACCCGATTGAGAAGAAACCGTTCTACCATTTCTGGCCAGGAAGCGATTCTTTCTCAATCGCCGCTCCCGGTTGCAACTTCAAGTGCTTGCATTGCCAGAACTGGAGCATCTCACAGGTTAGCGTCGAGGAAGTGGAACACGAGGACATTTCTCCTGAGCGAGTGGTCGAACTCACGAAGCGCTACAACTGCAAGGGCATAGCTCACACTTACACCGAACCCACGATCTGGACAGAATATGCGATTGACGTCGGGAAGCTGGCACACCGCGAGGAACTCTACAACGTCTACGTTTCGAACGGCTATACGACCATAGACGCGCTGCAGGAGCTCAGGCCATACCTGGATGCGGCGAACGTAGACATCAAGGCCTTCAGCGACGATTTTTACAAAAAGTTATGTGGCGTCCCCAGCATCCGCCCCGTGCTCGAGACGTGCGAGTGGATGGTGGAGCACGGTATCCACCTTGAGATAACGTATCTGGTAATCCCACGTGAGAACGACAGCTCGGAGGAGATCCGAAAGTTATGTAAATGGGTCGCTGAGAAACTCGGGCCGGATGTCCCAACTCACTTCAGCCGCTTCTACCCTCACCACAAGCTCACGGACCGCGAACCGACCCCCGTCGAAACGCTTGAGCGCGCGCTCGGGATAGCGAAGGAGGAAGGGCTGCATTACACTTACATAGGCAATGTCCCCGGGCACGAGGCAGACAACACCCATTGTTACAAATGTGGGGCATTGTTGGTCGAGAGGCACGGCTTCGAGGTCCTGCGCTACGAGCTGAAGGACCACAGATGCCTGAAGTGCGGGACAGAGATAAACATGCGTGGGGAGTACGTCCCTAGCGATAAGCGCCTGTTTTTTTGATAGCTTCCTCGAGTTCCTTCATGCCCATGTCGACGAGCTGCCTCGCCTTTTCCTCCGTTTTGGCCTCAGCGAAACATCTAAAAATCGGTTCGGTTCCGGATGGGCGGAGCAAAAGCCATCCATCCCTTGAGACGACCCGGAGTCCGTCTGTCCGGTCTAGCTCGTGCTTTGATAAGCTCTTGGCGATGGCATCGAGGACCTTTGATTTCAGTTCGTTTGGACAATTAGCCCGCTGTTTGATTTGGTGGTAGATAGGCAAAGAGCGGTTCAACTTCGAGACGCTCAACCCGCTGGCGTCGAGGGCCTCTATGAACTTGACCGCCGTCATTATCCCCTCTCGGCAGAGGAGCCAGTCGAAGAAGAACACGCCGCCGTTTTCCTCTCCTCCTATGTCCCCACCGCCTCTCCTGTACTCCCCTACGATCTCTGGTTCCCCTACCTTCGTGCGGACGATACTGCCCTTGAGTTTCTTGGCGACGTCATTTAGCACGGAGCTCGTCGCCACAGTGGTCACTATTCTGGGTCTCTTTCGCTTTCGGATGTGGTGTATCGCAGTGAGCGCGAACACCCGGTCTCCCGTGAGTATCTCCCCTCGTTCGTCCACTATGATCGTCCGGTCCGCGTCCCCGTCGTGGGCGATTCCAAGGTCCGCCTTGCACGCCACCACGGTTTTCGCTAGTTCTCCCAGGTTCTCGGCTACGGGCTCAAGCTTTCGCCCGGGGAATGTACCGTCAAGCTGGCAGTTCATCGATATCACCTTACATCCCAGCTCCCTGAGCAGTCGTGGGGTCACGACGCTGCCAACCGCGTTCGCGCAGTCTACAACGACTTTCCAATTGTGCTTGAACTTGGGAACTCGTTCGAGGATGGCCCGGATATAGGTGGTCAACACGTCAGCCTCGCTCACGCGTCCGATGTGCTGCCAGTCGACCCTTTTGCCGCCCTCCTCCACTATTTGCTCGATAACCCGTTCGCGTTTTCGCTCGAACCCCGCGCCCTCCTTGTCCCAGAACTTGATTCCGTTGTACTCAGGGGGGTTGTGGGATGCAGTGATGATGATCCCTGCGTCGCATGAAAAGTGACGGATGCCGAAGCTCAGCACCGGGGTTGGCGTAAGGCCTAGCCTGAGCACATCGCATCCCCCTGCCGTTAGCCCCGCTATGATCGCATGTTCAAACATCTCGCTCGAGGTCCGGTTGTCTTGCCCAACCGCGACCCTTCCCTTGTTCTTCAAATGCGTCGCGAGAGCTAAGCCGAGGTCGAAGACAGCATTAGGGGTCAGCTCCTGGTTCACTAGGCCCCTGACGCCGAAAGTGCCGAATAGCTTTGGCATAATACCTGGTTAATTTAGACGTGATGTATTAAATCGTTGCGCGCCGAACTTACCATTGGGCCCGTGGCCAAGTTGGACAAGGCAGCAGCCTTCTAAGCTGCAAATCGTGGGTTCAAATCCCACCGGGCCCGCCAGCTTTTAATATCCGGCTGGATGCAATCCACGTATATTTGAGAATATCTTTAAATGCGGGGGTTCAAATATGGGGAGAACAAACCAGGCGTGAAAAGATGATACCCGTTTGCGAGCCAAAGTTGGGTGGGAAGGAATTAGACTACGTCGTAGATTGCATAAAGACTAACTGGATTTCCTCAAAGGGCAAGTACATCACGGAGTTCGAGAACAAGTTCAGCAAGTATTGCGGAGCAAAGTACGGGATAGCCACAAGCAATGGGACAACGGCCATCCACCTCGCTCTGGCGAGCGTGGGAATAGGGCCAGGCGACGAGGTGATAATCCCGACTTTCACCATGATAGCGACCGTGAACCCGGTGACGTACACATGCGCCAAGCCAGTTCTGGTTGATTCCGAACCAAAGACATGGAACATGGACCCGGCCAAGATTGAGGAGAAGATCACGAAGAGGACGAAGGCGATAATGGTCATGCACACCTACGGCCATCCCTGCGACATGGACCCGATATTGAAAATCGCAAGGGAGCACGACCTTCACGTGATTGAGGACGCGGCGGAGGCCCACGGCGCGGAGTACAAGGGCAAGAGGGTAGGTGCCATCGGTAACGCGGGCTGCTTCAGTTTTTACGCTAACAAGATTCTCACAACGGGGGAAGGCGGAATGGTTGTGACAAACGACGAGAAGATTGCTGAGATGGCAAGGCTATTACGTGACCAAGCATTTGAACCGAAGCGCTTTCTCCACCGTTACGTCGGTTTCAACTATCGCATGACGAACATCCAGGCAGCGATAGGCGTGGCACAGATGGAGATAATAGACGAGTCCGTGGCGACAAGGCGGAGGAACGCCGCGCTGTACAACTCTCTGTTCGATGGCGTCAAGGGGATAACCAAACCACCGGAGGCGAAGTGGGCAAAGAACGTCTACTGGATGTACACCGTACTCGTAGAGGACTCGTTTGGGATGAGCAGGGACAAGCTCATGGAATACCTGAAGGGCAAGGGGATAGACACGAGGTCCGCGTTCTACCCCATCCACTCTCAACCCGTGTATGCCGCGCAATACAAGGGAGAGAAATACCCTGTGGCGGACGAGATAGGTCGGAAGGGGATAAACCTGCCATCCGGGAACACGCTCACCAAAGACCAGATAAAACAGGTCGTAGATACAATAATCTCGGCGAAGGAAGAAAGATGAAGTTCAATTTCTCAGTCGTCGGGTGTGGTGGCTTCGGGAAGAAGAGGATAAGCGCCCTCAAGAACATAGGCGCCAAGATATCCTGTCTTGTTGACACGAATGAACAGCTCGTATCAAAACTGGCAGGGGAAATTGGGTGTGAGTACAGCACAGATTACAACAGTGTCCTGAAGAGAGATGATGTGGATTGCGTCATAGTCGCAACCCCGAACAAGTTCCATGCCCCGATCGCCGTAGCCGCCCTCAAAGCGGGAAAGCACGTAATATGTGAAAAGCCGCTCGCGAGGACGGTTGCGGAAGCCCACTCGATGGTGGACGCGGCCAAACATGGCAAGGTCTTTCTGAAGACGGGTTCCAACCTCAGGTATTTCTCGAACGTGGTGAAAGCGAAGGAGCTTGTCGACAAGGGAGTCATCGGGAAGCCACTTTTCGTTCGGGGGTGGATCGGCCACGACGGGCAGAAGATACTGCACGCTTGGAACGTCGACAAGGAGATAGCCGGGGGAGGCACCCTTTTGGACAACGGGGCCCACATCTTGGACCTATTCCGGTGGTTCGTGGGAGACTTCTCCGACTGCTTCGGGTACGTGAATACGCTCAGCATGCCCGTCAAAGTGGAGGACAATGGGATGGGGCTGTTCAAGTCAAAGGATGGTAGAATGGCATTCATACAGTCATCTTGGACGGAGTGGTCCGGGTACATGTACATGGAAGTCTACGGCTCCGAAGGTTCTGTCATAATAGACAACCGAGGGGAGCGGGTAGCTAACACGAATCAATGGCTGGTATCGAGCAACACGGTTTGCACGACGAAGGATGGGACCCACCAGATCTTCGACTATTCTGCGGAGAAACCCCAATCATACGAGCTCGAGCTCAAGGATTTTATCGAGCACGTGAAGCGCGGGGAGCAGCCCTTGGCCAGCGGTCACGACGGTATGAAGGTCGTGGAGATGGTCCATGGAATCTACGAGTCGTCCGCGAAAGGCGGCGCGGTCAAACTGAAGTAGTTTTAATCGCCAGAGTTCAACTGTTGTTTGGGCCAAAATGAAGATAGCTTACGTCCACGACGCGATATACCCCTTCATCAAGGGCGGCGCAGAGAAGCGGATGTACGAGCTCTCGAGGCGGCTGGCAAAGCGCGGTCACGAGGTCCACGTATTCGGCATGAGATGGTGGGGTGACGAGCCGACGATAGAGCAGGACGGGGTCCACCTCCACGGGGTCTGCAAATCATCTCCGCTTTACTCCGAGGGCAGGAGGTCCATCAAGGCAGCAGCGACGTTCGCTAGGAGCGTCCTGCCTCCGTTGATGAAGGAACGTTTCGACGTGATAGACTGCTACCAAGCACCTTACCTACACGCCTTCCCAACAAAGTTCGGCGCGGTGGCGAAGCGCTCACGGCTTGTGGTCACCTGGCACGAGGTATGGCGCGGCTACTGGCGGCAATATCTTGGAAAACTGGGCGCGTTTGGCGAGGTCTTGGAGAAGGTTATTCTGAAATCGCTCGCTGACTTGGTGATCGCCGTCTCAGACCAGACAAAGGACGACCTGGTCTCGCTCGGGGTCAAGGCCGAGAAGGTCAAGGTGGTCCCCAACGGCATAGACTACGAGCACACACACGACATTCCACCGGCGAAGGAGAAGCTCGACCTGGTATACCTCGGGCGGCTGATAAAACCTAAGAACGTGGACGTGCTGCTGAGAGCGGTCGCGTTACTGAAAAAAGATTTCAAGGATCTAAAGGTCGGGGTGATAGGGGACGGGCCGGAGAGGAAATCGCTTGAGGGGTTGGCCAATGAACTTGGCATAAAGGGTAACGTGAAGTTCTTCGGGTTCGTGGAGGATTTCGACGAGGTCGTCGCGGCTATGAAGTCCTCAAAGTTGTTCGTGATACCGTCGACACAGGAGGGCGGGGCCAGCATAGTCACGCTCGAGGCGAACGCCTGCGGCCTGCCGGCCATAGCCACGGACCATCCATTGGGAATAGACAAGAGGCTCATACTGGAGGGCAAGACGGGCTTTTTCGTGGAGCTCACCACCGAGGCCTACGCGGATAAAATCAGACTAGTGTTGAAGGACGAAAAGATGAGGAACAAGATGAAAGCGAACGCCATGGAATTCGCTGAGCGGTACGACTGGGAGAAGATAACTGACGAAATCGAAAGGGTATACGCAGAGCTCGTTTAGTGTTTTTAGTGGATTTTCGGCAATGTCGTGCTTGGAATATTCAATGCCCGGCCATGAACGGAGTTTAGGATATTTATTTGATTGTCGCCCTCATCTAACTGGGGATGGGAATGAAAACTGTAGTCAATGCCGGATTTTACATGTTGCTAGGCACTGACAGGTTCGAAGATTGCGATAAGACGTTTGGTAAAGAATACGAGGAATACAGGCGGAAATGGTTCGATTACCCTAAAAAACGCATAGCGGGGGAATTCCCCCTGAACCTCGATGCCGAGTCGACAAACGCCTGCAACCTGAGATGCGTCATGTGCTCCAGAAATTTCATGGCTGAGCAGATAGGTTACATGGACATGGACCTTTTCAAAAAAATAGTGGACGAGGGCGCGGCGTATAAGCTGCCCTCGATAAAACTGAACTTCAGGGGAGAACCCCTGTTGCACCCAAAGCTGCCGAAGATGGTCAAGTACGCCAAGGACAAGGGCATTTTAGAGGTCCAGTTCAACACAAACGGGCTGCCGCTAACAGAGAAAAAATCAGAGGAACTGATTGAGGCTGGGTTGGACAGGATAATTTTCTCAGTCGACGGCGCCACCAAGGAGACATACGAGAAAATTCGGACAGGTTCGAACTTTGACACGGTGGTCAGCAACATCAGAAAGTTGGTCGAGATAAGAGACGGGATGGGGCTGAAAAGACCATGCGTGCGGGTACAGATGGTCAAGATGAAAGAAAACGAGCACGAGGTGGAGGCGTTCATCAAAACGTGGATAGATGTGGCGAACAGGGTCGCTGTCACGACAAAGAGGGAGCCGTTTGAAAAGGGTCTGGGGAAAGCTAGAGCCCTCGAGCATTTTACGTGCCCGCAGATATGGCAGAGGATGGTCGTGTTGTGGGACGGAGAGGTGGTCATGTGTTGTGGAGATTGGCACGCCGAGTACGTGCTGGGCAACGCCAAAAAGACAAGCTTGCATGAGTTGTGGCAAAGCGAAAAGTTAAACAGTGCGAGGGAAACCCAGGCGGAGGGTAGGTTCGACGATATCTCGGTCTGCTCAAAGTGCGAGGTCAACACACCGTTGGAGGACAAGGCATTGGAGCGGTTGATAAATCGTTACGGTGTTATAAAGGGAGGTTCATAGAAGAAATGGGAAAATGGTGAAAAAGATGGGTGATTTGTCTGGTTTCCTCGATGGCAAGGACGTGCTTGTAACGGGCGGGTGCGGTTCAATAGGCTCGGCCGTGGTCGAGCGTCTTCTGAAGTATGACGTGAAGCGGATAAGGGTCTTCGATAACAACGAATCCGCGCAGTTTCTCCTGCAGGAAAAATTCAAGCGGCATGGCAAGATTAGGAGCCTGGTCGGGGATGTCAGGGACAGGGAAAGGCTGAGAAGGGCGATGAGGGGCGTAGATCTCGTTTTTCACTGCGCAGCCTTGAAACACGTACCGCTTTGCGAGTACAACCCGTTCGAAGCCGTGGCCACGAACGTCTACGGCACTCAGAACGTCTTGGACGCAGCTAGGGAGGAAGGCGTTGACAGGTTTATCGCGATAAGCACGGACAAAGCTGTCAACCCCATTAACACGATGGGGGCGACGAAACTGTTGAGCGAGAAACTCGTGATGACTGCCTCCGTGGGTGAGGTGAAGACACTTTTCTCGTGCGTCAGGTCCGGCAATGTCATCAACTCCAGCGGTTCCGTAGTGCCGACGTTCATCGAACAGATAAAAAACGGAGGTCCCGTCACGGTCACATCTAAAGACATGGTGAGGTTTTTCACGACAATGTCCGGCGTTGTAGACGCCATACTGAAAGACATCAAGAAAATGAAGGGAGGGGAGATATTCATCCCCAAGATGAAAGCCGTCAAAGTTATAGACCTGGCCGAGGTTCTGGTCAAGCTCGCTCCAAAAATTGCGCGCTCGTCCAAGGGTATCGAGATAAAAATCATCGGGGCGAGGCCAGGTGAAAAGACTTATGAGCTTTTGATG
>CAYMXQ010000019.1:0-14284 GCA_964394495.1 Hadarchaeota archaeon (SeqCode) | reverse complement strand
AGACCCTCATGCCATTGAACTCCTTAACGTTGGACTTCGGACAGAATACAGACACCTCGTGCCCACGCCTGATCAGCTCTGGGCCAAAGCTAAGCAGCGACGTTACGACGCCGTTCACCTGCGGCAGGAACGTGTCCGTGAAGAAACCTATGCGCATTGACTACCCCCTAACTTTACAATCCCCTAATAAAGTAAAACACATTAAGGTAAAGATATAGTGAGCAAGATGCCCGGCATGATCCTCTGCGGCGGCCCCGGCAAGCGTTTTCGTCCGCTGACCGAGACCACTCCCAAGGCGCTCTTCGAGCTCAAGGGAGGGTACACGATTGTGGACAGGCAATTGTCTCAGTACAAGGGCGCAGGATTCGACAGAGTCATACTGCTTACTGCTCACCTAGGCGAAAAAATCAGGAAAAAGTTCGGTAAAGAGCACATGGGCCTGAAACTGGAGTACGTTCACGAGGACAAGCCGCTCGGCACCTTGAACGCGATCCGTTTGGGGATGGAGGCCGTTGGAGAGGATGTCGTGGTCAGCAACGGAGACGTTGTCACGGACATCAACCTCAAGCGCATGCGAGAGGAGTTCGAGAGATCTGGTCGACAAGCATCTATTTTTGTCGTGCGCATGCCGAGCCCGTACGGCATAATCGAACTCGGAGGTGGACGCATAAAATCGTTCAAGGAAAAACCGCTGTTGAACTGCTACATCAACGCTGGGTTCTACTGCTTCTCTGAACGCGTGCTGAAATTGTTGGAGAAGTACAAGACGGGCAACGTAGAGAACACGGCGTTTCCTGAGCTGGCGGCTAGGCAGCAACTGGGTTACTATAAGGAGGAGGGAGACCCGTTCTGGATATCGATCGACACTACAAAAGACTTGGAAACGGTCAGAAAGGAGTACCTGAACAGGACCGACAAACCATGGGGCTATGAAAAGAGTATCAGGCGCGATGACGGGCGTTTAGAGAAACTGATCTATGTCATGGCTGGCCATCATGCCACTTTTGACGGGGGGCAAGGCAAAACGCTCAACGTGCTCACGGGCGCCGGGTGGGTCGAGCCCGAGGAGAGCAAGCGCCAACGGTTCGCGAAGGGGTCTAGAATTCAGATCAAATCCGACGAAATCCACGGCATCATGGCTGCGAGGAACACCCTGCTTCGCGAGACATAGACGCCTCAAAAATCATGGGCTAAGTTAATAGAATACGCAGCGGACAGAGTGTTGATGAGATGAAAGATACTTGGAAAATATTGGCGGTGGCTGCGACATTCGCGCTTGGCGCTATCCTCGCGTGGGAGTTCTGGCTCAAGCAACCCTGGGAAGCTCTGGCGCTGCCACGCCTGCACCACTATTGGTACGGTATTTTGCTGATGCTCGGCGCTTTCGCTCTCCATCTGCGCAGGGTTGATAAACGCGTTCTTATTTTTTTGTCCACTGTGGGGCTGATACTGTTCGGCGACGATTTACCTGACTTCATAAGCCATTTCGGAGTGTTGCTAACATGCATCATGATTGTCTTGCTGGTCTCGATGCTGATTGTGATGTTCAGGAAAGACCGAGCAAAATCGCTGGGCAATCGCAGAAGAAAGAAGTAGAAAATGTTAAATTCCTTTCAGCCCGCGTCCTTTAGTCCAACTTTCGGTTTATCGAAGAGCTTTCCTTGCAATGGATGCTGTGCCTGCCGAGCTAAATGACTTTAAGAACACCCTTGCCTCGCCGTATGTCAATGCCTCTATTGTATCAATCGTCTCCTGTGGCAAGCCGTATATCTTATCGTAAAAGACCTTCAAAGCGTTCTTGACGTTCTTGCCGAATATCTCATTCTCCGCCTTGCCTGGGTTCTTCTCTTTGTAGTTGCTCATCACCCAACCCCAGATGGACTTGTAAAGGTCAGGATGACAGACCTTGATCACGTCCAGGTACAGGTTCTGCCAGAATGTTGCCACATTGCCCTTCAATATGTCTCCCTTGGGGAACACTGTGTTGATTAGTTCCCTAGGAGTTCCTGTGATCCCATGTTGGGCAATCCTGACGTCCAATTTGTTATCCCTCAAAGCCTTTGCGATCGCCTTGGTCAGCGGGATATCAATGCCCACCTTCGCTATCATGTTGCCATGCTCGTCGTACACGTTGCCGTGTTTCGTGCCGTTAGAAGTTGCCAGTAAATCTGGGAAGACCCCGTTCTCGTTGAGGACTCGGATGAAAGTCACTGCTTCATCCGGTTTTGTTAAGACCAAGCCTTCTGCGTTCTCTCTCCCAATCTCCCCGACCTCCACCTCCAGACCGAAGGGCTTGTTGCCCATCCTCGATTTGATGTATTTCGCCAACTCGGTCGTGGCATTAATGTTCTTTGACAGCTCCTCCCTGAGGTTGCCTCCGTGGAAGTCGAAAAGATGTGAAGCGTCGATGGCGAAAGAAGTGAAGCCAGCCTTTATCTGGGCGTCTATGAGTTTCTTCGTGCCCTCGATGTCCTCGGGGGTACCCTTCTTCACGCTGATGTGGTCCGCGTGCAGGACCCACATGTCGAATCCGACTTCTTCAGCCGCTTTATGTATTTTAGCCGCGTAATCGCTTGGAAGTAAACCGGTGTAACCCCTGTTCAGGTCGCACTCCGACCTCGCGATTTCGAATATTATGGCGGAATCCATGTCCTTTGCGGCCCTGAAAATACCCTTGGCAACACCTGCTGTTATCCTGGCGTTCGCTGCCATGATGATCGCGTTCTTGTCCTTCAAACTCTGATAAATTAAGTTGCCTGGTATTGGTTCATACATTCCTAATCCTCCGTACTACGTGCCTCCGCGCAAAGTTTCTGAATCAGGTCTATTTCTTTCTTACCGCCTATATAAACGGGAGTGCGCTGTGATACCGCCTTCGGCTGCACTGTGAGCACATCTTTCCTGCCATCGCTGGCTGCCCCACCTGCTTGTGTCACGATGAAGCCCATTGGGTTGGCCTCGAACAGTAATCTCAGTTTACCGCTCTCCTTGCCCACGAAACCAGGATATGTGAACACGCCGCCCTTGTGCAGGATCTGATGCACGTCAGCCACGAATGAACCGCTGAAACGGAGCTTGTAGCCTTCACCCTCCAGCGTCTCTATGAACTTCGTGTGGAATGGGAGGTACTCCTTCCTCAATGCGCCTGGTGCGTATATCTTCCCATCTGGTATCTGGATGTTCTCTTTAAGCAACACGAATTCACCTTCATCATTTAACACGAATTCGTGCACACCTTTTTTGACTGTGTAAGTCAGGACTGTGAGTGGTCCGTAGAGCACATACATTGCCCCAACCATCTGTTTTCCAGGGGAGAGCACATTTCCTCTGTAAATCCCCACTATGGTGCCCACTGCAAGGTTAACGTCAATGAGGCTTGAGCCGTCCAACGGGTCGAGGGTCACTCCAAGATTACCGGTGGCGTCCTTGAACTCGAGTACCTCGGGCTGTTCCTCGGATGCCAGATACCTGACGATCCCCGAGCCCTTCAGGTCATTTATTATGACCTCGTCGGCCCACTTGTCCAGGGCCATCTGCTGCTCACCGTACACGTTTTTTGTGTCAGAATACGATTGGCGGCTGGCAAAGCCCTTGGCTATCTTTTTCGTTGCCTCGCTGATCCTCAATATCAATTCTCTCACGTCGCTGTCGCAACCAGCCAAATGTTCGTTCAGTTTCATATTTTCATCTCCAATCAACTTGACACTTTATAACCGATATGGTCGTTTTCTCTGGTATTTTTCACCTTTCCTTCTTGAGTATAGATATGCGGCGTTTAAGTGTTTTGGTGACGGTCTGAGCGGAACTCGCGAAAATTTTTAGTTCAGTTTTCCTCTGTCTTTAGGCGTACGATAGCGCGAATGTCGCGAAAAGACCGACCGCCAGCGAAGCGGTGACGGCCATGAGTATGTTCGATATCGTCCCCGCCCCTAACTCCGGCTTTATCGGCCTGCCCTTGAGGCGGTACCACATCCTCGTAGCCCTCTGTGTGCCCATGTGCGCGGCCCAGAGGCAGAGTGGCAGGTTCACCGTCAGCACCAGCATGATGAAGAAAACCGCCCAGAGCTCGCTGGGCTGAATGGATGCCAAGGTCCAACTGCCGACCATCTGCTCGAGGTGTTTGAAGAGTATGACATCGCTGACGCCCCTAGCGAAGAGGAATATCGCCGCCGCTGCGCCGAAGAATACCTGAGATAGCAGGAACGCCGCGACAACTGTGAGTACGAAGTACGGGATGGGTTGCCACAGGCTCAGCTGGGCAGGTGGCGGAACGCTGACTGCTTTACCCAAGTCGGCGAAGAACCCCGAATCACCGCCTCCCCACCTCCCGTATGCCACGCCAAGTACCCAGCTCCCTACGATAAGGAGCCAGAATACATAATGCCAGTATTCTCCCCGCATCGCCTCACCGGGGCGGGCTCACTTGTATTTCCGCTCGTAGTCGTGCTTGGCCGAGGTTATCGCGCGGCGCAGGTAGTTGTGCTCGACATTGGTCGGGGGAGTCTGGGGCGCTTTGGTCACGGGTTTTGAAAGCGCGGATGTTCTCTCTAGGGCACTCAGCCTGCGCTCCAGGTCGGACACGCGGACGATCAGGGCGTTCAGCTTATTCTCGAGCGATAGGATCTGTTCATCCTTTAAAGCTGTCACCAAAGTTTCACCAATTCTCCGTTTTCATGGCCGATATTAAATGTTTTGGGCGTGCGAAATAGCTTTTTGCGGCTTGGCGCTCAATTCTAATCGGGCCGCCGTGGCTCAGCTGGTAGAGCGACGGTTTCGTAAACCGTAGGTCGCGAGTTCGATCCTCGCCGGCGGCTCCACTTTTAAGTGTCTGTAAGATATCGTGCATCTGGTGGAGACATGGGGCGTGGGTACGTCGGGCAGATCTTCAATTCTATCCAGGGCGAGGGACTCTACGTCGGCAGGAGGCAGGTCTTCGTGCGCTTCGCTGGATGCTCGTTGCGCTGTCTGTACTGTGATACCGATGAGTTTAGAAAGTTCCGACCTAGGACATGCGAGGTGGAGACCAAACCTGGTTCGATGAAGTTCAGACGCGTGCAAAATCCCATGACGCGTGAAAAAGTGCTCGGATACGTCAGACGTTTGAGGACCCCGGATACGCACAGCGTCTCCCTGACGGGTGGGGAACCTCTGCTCGCCGTGGATTTTCTGAATGACGTGGCTCGCTCCTGTAAAGGGGCTGGTTTCGCCACATATCTGGAGACCAACGGCGCAGATAGTGAGGCGATGAGAAAAGTAGCCAAGTATATCGACATCGCTGCCATCGATATCAAGCTGCCAGAGCACGGAGCGGTGCGGAGGAGGGATTGGCCCAGCCTGCTCGGGGAGGAGTTGGAATGTGTCAAGATAGCGCTAGGGAGTGGCCTGAAAACTTTCGTGAAAATAGTGGTGCTACCGTCCACAAAGCCTAGTACGATCACGCAAGTGTGCAGTAGACTCGCACAAGTCCCAGTCGTAATCCAGCCCGTGACTCCTTCCGGAAGCGTCCATAGCGCCCCTTCGATGGCACACGTTTATCACCTCGCGCAAGCCGCAGCTATGGCGGGGGTCAAGGAAATAGCAATAATACCCCAAGTGCACAAATTGATGAAGGTGCTCTAATGCGAATAGACCTAATGGAAGGGCTTGGGTTCTCGGCGGCCCACTTCATAGTAGGACACAAAAAATGCGAGTACCTTCACGGACACAACTGGCGCGTGGGGGTCACCGTTGAAGGAGAGCCGGACGAACGAGGTCTGGTGGTCGACTTCATGGAGCTCAAACACATTTTGAAGCGGCTCTGCGAGGGCTACGACCATCGACTATTGCTACCAGCCAAAAACACCGCCATCGAGCGCGTCTCTGAGGGGGGAAACATCCGCATCTCGATACAAGGTCGGGAGTTCGAGTTCCCGAGCGAGGACGTGGTCTGGCTACCTGCGGTCAACACGACGGTCGAGGAACTCGCGCGGATTATAGCGGACGAGGTCGTGAAGAACCTGTCATCTTACAAGAATGTTGAAAGGATAAAGGTGCTCGTGGAGGAGTCGCCCGGGGAAAGCGCGACCGAGGAACGCAAAGTCTAAATGCAATCCATCTCCGACGGGGGCTGAAATGACGCGAGGAACTTACGCGCTGCTTGTGCACGTGCCATACGGGATAAGCCTGAGCGTCGGGGAACTTGGCAGGGTCGACTTCAAAAGCGGTTACTACGCCTATGTGGGGTCCGCTCTGGGGGGACTGGAAGGGCGAGTGAACCGCCACATGAGTGAGAAAAAGAAGACTCACTGGCACATAGACCACCTGCTCATCCACGCTCGCTCGATCGACGCTATCGTCGCGCAAAGCGAGGAGAGGAAGGAGTGCGATGTGGCCAAGGAGATGACTAAAGAGCTACCAAGCGTCAGAGGGTTCGGGGCAAGTGGTTGCAAGTGCGACAGTCACCTATTCTACAGCCCGGACCAAAATGAGTTGATACGGCGGGTTGTGGGTGCATTCAAGAAATGTGGCCTGAAACCCGAGAAGGGGGTCAGATATGGGTAAATGCGGACAGGAACGAAAACGGGAGCATTACTACCGTATGGCCAAAAAAGCCGGATACCGGAGCCGTGCCTCGTTCAAGCTCGAGCATCTCAACTTCCGTTACGGGATCATGAAACGAGGAGACGTGGTGGTGGACCTGGGCGCTGCCCCCGGTGGCTGGCTGCAAATCGCTCGCGAGAGGGTCGGTAATGAAGGGTTCGTGCTGGGCGTAGACTTGCAACAAATCGCGAAATTCCACTACGGAAACGTCAAGACGGTTGTGGTGGACATCACTGACCCATCGACGCCTGAGCTGATTCGGAATAACCTCCCGCGCCAGGCAGATGTGGTCATCTCCGACGTGTCACCAAAGATCTCTGGGGTCTGGAGCGTTGACCACTTTAGGTCAATCGAACTCGTGCGTGCTACTCTGTCGATCGCCGGGCAGGTACTGAGGCCAGGGGGGAACATGCTCGTCAAGGTTTTCCAGGGTGAACTCTTCGATGAATTTCTCAACGAAGTTAGGAAAAAGTTCGAGTTCCTAAAAATTTCAAAACCGCCCGCCTCTCGCAAGGGCAGCGCGGAGGCATACATCATAGCGAAGGGATTCAAGCCGACTTGAAAGTTTCTACTATGATGTCGAATGGCGCGTCGGTCCTTATGCCCGTTCCGGAGAAGTGTGTCCTGGACGCGAAGTGGCCCTGCCTGCGGAGCCCAGCTATAACGTCCTCGATTTTTGGCGGTGAGATCTTCAGATTACCGGCGAACTCGTTCATGTCGTAAAATGTGGGCGGACCATCGGCCTCCTCGACGCACCTGCTCAGCAGGGCGAACTCCTGGCGCGCAAGTCTGAACCCCCTCCCGGCCAAGTCGCTCAGGACGGCGTTGACAAAATTTTGGTCTATGATCTTACCGAGCCAGAGCGGGCCGGCATGGGCAAAACGACCGCCGCAAACGCAGGCGCCAGGCAGCTCTGACGCTATGCCGTTCGTGACCTCTCTGCGACCGCAACCGTTACAGTGCGATACGTAACCCTGCTGCTTCATGAGCTCGTCGGCGCGCTGGGCCCCCCTCCCCCCGAGCAAGTAGACCCTGAAGTAGTGCTGGGTCGCGTGCGCCAAAACTGGGGCCAATGCGAGGTCGTGCACACCTGCAACACGCTGGCAGAAACCGATCAGGATGCGTACGCCCAACTCATGGCAATATTCCGTCTTGAGCGGTCTTGCCCCATACCTGCGTGTACAGGCACGCGGATATGTTCCGCAGAGGGGCGCGGTGTCGGTGGCTGTCACAGCGAGCATCCCCCTCCGTGAGAGAGCGGCGCACGCAGCGTCAACGAAAGGAGCAGGAGAACCAAACGGGTCCAAGTCCACGAAGTCAAACTTGCCGTGGTTTTCCCATAGCAGAGCATTCGCATCCTCGTTCTTGACCTCGATGAGAGAAGAAACATCGTTGAGTACGATGTTGCGTTTGGTCAACTCGAACGCTCCGCCAGAACGGTCGTTTACCAGTACTTTCGAGACCCCCTTCACCTCCTTTGCGTAGCGGACTCCTCTAGCGCCGACACCCGCGAGAGGATCGCAGACACGTAAATCGCCAAGTTCCTTCGCGATGACCTGCACGGCCGAGACTGAGATGTCGCGGCAGAGCTCCATGTGCGGGTTGTAGAACACTGGTGTCAGCGATGGGGCGTAGTCCCCTGCCTGTGTTCTGAAGCTTTCCGGGTCAGGCACCTCCAGCCTGGTCCGACCTTCGACGACAAACTGAGTCTTCATATTCCCCTTAAACAAGACAGCGCGGTTGGATAAAAATTAGGGATTCGCTGAAAACGTGTGGCAATCGACTAGATATGGGCGGGTTTAAAATAAACAGAGCCACAATATTCATTTGGAGAGGAACAAATGGAAAAACAGGAAGCTAAGAAGACTCCTCCATCATGCTGAAAATCATGTCATTGATAGCCCTTGTTGCCACCATTGCCTCCATTTACTACGTCGCGACCAGAAGCGGCGGTGACACATCTCCAACTATGAAAGCGGAAATTAATCTAAGTTCACAAAGCTGATGCTCTCAGGAATTGTTTCGACTTCATAATGGCGCATAGTAATCATAATAATAGATTTCTCGAAAGCGATTTATAAGCACATTTTCATAATAGTAACCGTATGAAGTGCCCTCGCTGCGCATACGATTGGGATCCGAAAGTCCCAAACCCGAAGGAATGTCCCCGATGCAAGGCTAGATTGGATTATGAACCTGGACCTGTGGGGGCACCAAAGATAGGAAAAAAAGGAGGTGTAAAAGAGATGGCTAGCAAAAACAAACTACCATGGGCAACCGCATTGATCCTCATAGTAGCAGCTGTGGCAGTAGGGACTTGGGCGATTATAGGCACCACTTCAGTGGAGACCCCGCCGCCACCGCCCCCAACTGGAGGAGAATGGACAAGATTCGCTGTTTGGGGAGCAGGCACACCAGCTACGTCGGGTATAGAGAACGTCTACTTCATGAACCACGGCTTCGGTGACGACGCGGATGACAACTTCTTCCACTTGCAAACCGTCGATACAGAGGATAACGGACCCAAAGAGAATGAGAACATTTACTGGTATAACAACGACAACGCCCAAGTCCTACGGGCGAGCGGCGATACCATAAGCGTGAACGCAGACAACGCATTCGACATCGTTGTGGTCTACAAGGTGCACAGTACCCAAGTTTACAATCCAGCGGGGACCGACAACTTCCGCATCGAGCTGATACTCAGCGGAGCGATCGCCGTCGAGGAGAACGATAACAGCGATGTCAAGTTCTGCTTCGACAACGACCAAAGTAACGGCGGGACAGGCAGCACGTGGGGAAGGTGGGTCACTGTGTTCAACGGGGGCGGCAACGGATATCAGATAACAGCTGGCAGTAATTTCTCAATAGACAACATAGCTCTGCACGGCTGGAGAACGGGCTAAGATCTGGGGGATAAAGCTGCATCCCCCGTTCTCTTTCTTTTTTGCGATCAGCGGGTAGTGTATTTAATATCTCAGACCAACTGGCCAAATTGTTTATACTTTTTTGGGGGCAACATAGTATGTAGAGTGTGTGAAACGTGATAGGCAAAAAAGAGGCAGCAATCGTCGCGTTGCTTGCCCTACTGGTGATTATCGGGCTGGGTTGGCTCAGCTCTGTGCGTGAGTCAAACACAGATAATGCTCCCGATAACACGAATAGCTGGACAGAAATCTTCCCTGGATATGAGAACTACCTTGACAACGTTTCTTATTCCCCGTCCCATGGCACAAGCATGGAGCCGACATTCGGAGAGGGAGACGCGGTCATATGGGTCGAGGTCGAAAATATAGACGAACTCAAAGTTGGCGATATCATCATCTACCAGCACCCGACCAGACCTGATGAAGGGAAAATCGCTCATAGGATAATCAACATAATGAAAAACGGGGAATATAGGTTTGAAACCAAGGGTGATAACCGGGCGGAATCTGACGCGCATACTCCTCTCAGCTCTTATTACGTGACGGAGGAGTACCTTAGGGGGCTCATAATCGGTGTTGTGTACAACGCGGGACTTGGATAAATAATAAGTTCTACGTCCATAGATTAAGCGACGGTTCCTAATAACATCATCAAGTTTGAGTTTGTCTTGACCTCTCTCAGGCGCAACTTATCTTTTTGCGCCAACTTCCGTGCCTCTTGAGAACAGTCAGTTGAATACACCCTTCGCCTGCCCAGCATTTTTCGCACTTGGAATTATTCCGCCTGTAATTTCCATAACAGTTGGGTTTTTTCTTTTTCAGTTTCTGACCTCCCTTCGAATCACGCACGTACACGCTTTCTCCTTCTTTTGCGTTTACGGCGAGGAGATATTCTTTTGCGGGCCCGCAGGTGAGTTAGGATTGCTTGTGCGAGCTTTCGGAACTCTGTCGCCGCAGGCGAGTTCGGAGTGTTGAGGACCGCTGGAGTCCCACGCGTCACGCTTATCTCGACCATATCGTCCTCAGGGACCACTGCAAGCGTAGGCCAGCCAAGCGTTCGCTTGATGTCAGATGTCGGAATTTCGAAACGTTTGCCAGTAACTCGGTTTAGGACCACCCCAAATACTGGAATCTTGAGGCGGTCAGCTGCTCGGAAGGTCTGGAGCGTCCCAGCGATGGCAGGGACCCGCGGCTGGCAGCAGATAAGGAGTTCGTCGCATGCCTTCATCCCAGCAAAGACCTCCAAACCGAACCCGGGGGCCGAGTCGAGTATGATTACATCATACTTTTTTCTGAGCTCCTCCAAGATGCCCCGTAGGTCGATACTTCCTAACTCTTCCATGAACGCCACAGAGCCAGGGATGACGTGGAGCCCATAGTCGGTGACGGATATAGCTTCCTTTATATTGAGCCTGCCAAACACAACATCCTGGATCACCACAGGGGGATCAAGAATACCGAGATGTAACCCCAAATTTGAGGCGGTCATATTCGTTTCCACGATGATGACGCGGTTCTTGAGTTTCTGAGCTAACGCGGCACCGAGGTTGGCCACAATCGTGGTTTTTCCGACACCACCCTTGGCCGAGAAAACTCCCAGAATTAAACCTTTTTTTGTCTTCACCATAGTACATCCCAATTGGTGGAATCGAAGTCATGGCCAAGCGCAAAAACCCCAATTTCGACCATGCCATTCCCCAGCAGGTTTTTGTTCTAGCATGTTATTTAAGTATGGGCGGGGCAAATTTTGTTCGGCACTCTCAGTCGTGCACGGAGACTTGTTGCTTTCCATTTTCTTATTCGTCGTATAACGCGCAACTTAACTTCTGATTGATTCAGGTATCTGCTGTTTCTTCCGGATGTTCTCCGCGTTTCTTCCTTGTTTTTCGCTTTAGAAGTTCGAAAAACTTATCTTCAGTCCCGACCTGTCGCTCCTTCTCGGGACGGTCCTTTGGCTTCGTCGGAGGTCTTATGGTCTCTTCGAGGCGCTTGAGGGAGATGCTAGGCTCAGTTGGTCTGACCACTTGCGCGAGTCGTTTTAGCGAAATTTCCGGCTCGATTGGTCTGGTTGTCTTTACAAGTTTCGCAAGGGAGATAGCTGGCTCCATCGGTCTAGCCACCCGACTCAACTCCTCGAGCGGTATACCAAGTTCAACCGGCTTTGCCACCTGCTTCAAGCGTTCAAGAGAAATCTTAGGTTTTGGAGCTACAGGAGCGCGCTTCAGGTGTTCTAATATCTCTGCGGGGGCCATTTCACGCGGCACGATCTTTCTCGGTCTCGCCCTAGGCGGGCGCTTGACGATAGGTATGGGTTTAAGTGGTTCTGTGGGCAGGGCTGGGGCCAGAGTCACCGGAGCGGGCGTTAAGTGCTCAATGGATATGGCTAGTTTTACCACCGGCCAGGGGCGCTCAACTGAAATCGGGGGACGAGCCGCTTTCAGACGCTTGAGTGAGATAGCTGACGGTATCCGGCGGAACCAGCGCAGGTAAGCTACGACCCCGCTGCCCAGTCCCACGAACATCGTAAATAGGACGTAGAATACGGGCTGTGGGAAGGGCAGCACGACAGGTGGCGGGATCACCTCTACTCTCTCACCCACTATAGCAAATAGGGATAGCCCGTACGGTTCAGCCTCGAAGTAGTAATATTCAGAATCTTCATCAATATAGCTTGTCGGTTGCATCTGCCAGTTTTCGTTCCATCTTAGCAGTTTGATTTTGGTTATATCGATGTCTTCATACTCGACCCAGGATTTCAACACTCTCAACCCAACTTTTATCGATCTCATCTCAGAGGTTGCGACGTTTGTGTTTATGTACATGTAGCGATACACCACACCATAAGGTTCTGGTACCCCAGGAGGAATTGTGGTGGGCTCTTGAACCGAAATCACTACATCAAACAGGTCATTTACAGCGGTTATCGTTGCCCATGTTACAGGTATGTCATATGTGGTGAAGTCTCCCGTGCCAGACTCACCAGCGGGTATGTTTGCAATGGAAACAACGTATATTGGAGTAGTCCTGATGGTGAACGACCGGGCCTCGGACCAAGTGCTGAGGTTTCCAGCCACATCGACTGATTGGACGCGCCAGTAGTAGGTTCCATCCTCCAGGGCTTCCCAGCTCGCTAGCGAGCATGTCGTGGTCGTGAGTGTAATGCGCAGAATCGGCGAGCTGAAGTCCGAGTTATCGTCGACCACAAGATAATAACCAACGCCTGAGATGTCGCTAATTTCGCTCCAGCTAAATGTAGGCGTAGCGATATTGATGGTTGCGTTGTTTACCGGTGAGATCAGTGATGGTACAGATGGGGCCACGCGATCAACGCCGCACCTAGCCTCCGCCAGTAATTTGCTCAACTCTTGGTTATTCTCGTTGTCTTTGGCCAGTGAGAAGAATTCATAGTACCCATCGCCCTCGGGTGCGGTGAACGACCAGGACCATGGTTCGTTGTCATCTATCTCAAACAGCGCCCAGTTGTCCCAACTTGAGTTGTCACCTGAGTATCGATAGTAGAGCGCGACCCCTGCGACATAACCGTCGTTGTCGGTCGCGGTCGCGGTAATCGTGAACGGTGCCGAGTTCTGCCAGTGGGGTTCAATGGTGTTCACGCTCGAGATCGGAAGCTCGGAAGGCGCTTCGGTGATCGTCAGCGAGTAGCTCGTCGAATGGGTCTTTCCGTCTCCGCCCGTACCTGTGATCGTTATAGTGTAGGTGCCTACAGGGACGTCCCTACCCGCGACCACGCTCATCGTGGAGCTGAAGCTTGGGGTGCCGCTGGAAGGTGAGAAGACGATTGTGACGCCGCTTGGCTGGCCGCTCACGCTGAGGCTGACCGAGTAGCTGTAACCTCTGCTCGGCGTGATGGTGACTGTCGCTGTCGTCGAACCGCCCTGCATAATCTCACCACTGGTTGGGCTCACCGAGATGCTGAAATCAGCCGGGAGTATTGGGGGTGGTGACGGGGGTTGTGGTTCAACTGTGGCTTCTATGCTCACCGACCAAGTGCTCGACCAGCTTCCCTCGTTACTAGCGTTATCAATTGCTCTGACGCGCCAATTGTAGGTGCCGTATGCGAGGGCCT
Source organism: Hadarchaeota archaeon (SeqCode) (assembly GCA_964394495.1). Classification (GTDB taxonomy): domain Archaea; phylum Hadarchaeota; class Hadarchaeia; order Hadarchaeales; family Hadarchaeaceae; genus B75-G9. Next base: position 691 of record CAYMXQ010000019.1, on the reverse strand, counting down.
CGTCACTCGTAAGCGTATAGTAGTTTGTGGTCAATCCTGTTTTAGTTAATGTCCCGCTGATCTCCAACGTGTAAGTAAGACCAGATGAATCAGAGACCTCGGACCAGATGAAAGTCGGTGTAGTATCATCCGTGGTCGTTCCGTTAGATGGTGAAATTAACGAGACTTGAGATGGTGCTATGGTGTCCACAGTAAATGTCCAATTATCTGACTCGTTCTCACGGTTCTCAGGGGTGAAGTTATCATTTATCGCGACTACTCTCCAGTAGTAAGTCCCATCTGGGAGTGAGTTTTCATCCGCTATGGTGTATGTGACGGTAGGCATGTTGATGATGCGGTTCTCATTCGGAGAGGAGAAGTCGAAATCATTATCGACGAGCAAGCGGTGATTGTCCGCGTTCGTGCCCCTGATCCACGTGAAAGTTGGCGTGTTATCGTTTGTCTTTGTTTGGTCAGCAGGTGTTGAGAGGGTCGGTTGTAATACTGTTGCAGGCGCATCCACCGTTCCACTCCACGACTCGACCTGGTTCCAGTTAGCAGGTGAGGTAACCGTCCCGGTCCAGGACTCTACCTGATCCCAGTTGGCAGGTGATGTGACTGTTCCAGACCAGGACTCGATCAATTGCCAGTTCACAGGAGCTGTTACAGTTCCCGTCCACGATTCGATGAGCTGCCAGTTCACAGGAGCTGT
>CAYMXQ010000018.1:0-14567 GCA_964394495.1 Hadarchaeota archaeon (SeqCode) | reverse complement strand
TATCGGGCGGCTCCGCGCGAAAACTCAACAAGATGCTCTCGGAGGCCGGGCCAAAGTCCAGGAACTTGGCGGAGTTCGGCGTGGGCACGAATCCCAAGGCCCGCCTGATAGGGAACGTACTCGAGGACGAGAAGGTCTTGGGCACATGTCACATAGCACTTGGCGATAACTCCACGTTCGGGGGGAAGGTCCGTGCAGGGATCCACATAGACGGGATATTCAGGGAGCCGACTGTGAAGCTCGATGGAAAAACGCTGATGAAGGACGGACAATTGAAGATTTAATCATCGTTGGCTCTGATTATTTTCGGTACCGCTTGGGGTCGTGGCGAAAAACTGTCAAAAAATCGAATCGGGGAGGCTATTCAATCGCGTTTGAAATCCCTTAAATACCATAAATATTTTTTTCGGGGACCTCTCTCCTCCAAACTGGCATAACAAAATGCGAGGGACTGATTTTGGGAACAGATGAACGCAGAACAAATTTGCAGTAAATGGAAGATAAACAAGGAAACACTTCTGTTGTACATTGATAGGGTGATAAAGGGCGAGCTTTCAGCTAGAAAAGCAGCCAAGTTGTGCCTCAGACCGAATGCCCAAGCTCCTCACTTCATTAGTAAGGCCAGATCACTTCTCACCTGTACAGATTCACGCAAATTGCAAGCGTTTAACGAACAGCTTGAGTCAAATAGGCCGCATATCAAACCAGAGATTAGAGAAAAGATAATCAGCGAGTATCTGGCCGGTGCGAGTCAGTGCGCCCTTATAAGAAAATATCATATGTGGTGGGCAACGGTACGTAAGATTTTGGTAAATCACGGCGTACCCATCAGGCAGGAGTCTGAGCAATTAATTCTCCGCTTCCACGGTAAAGTTCCTCGTGTAGCTCCGGGTTTAACGAAGGAGAAATTGTACATTGCCTTTGCGATGCTTGGTGACAATGCCAGCAGAAATCATGCCCCAACGGAGCACAATTATAAGGTAGGTATCGCGGCAGGGGGTGACCGCGAGTTTGCTGAAGTTTGGTGCGATAATTTTGAGAAAGCATATGGATTACACCCTAAAATCAACGAAAAAATTCCCAACTGCATAATCGCGGGCATGGGATGCAAACAGGCTTGGCTTGATTTGCACAGATACTTTTCCTTCGGAACATACGATTGGGAGATCAAACATGAGGCAATGAATTTTCTCCTGACTGCGGCCCCCATAGATTCACTTGGTTATGCTTTACAGGCCTTCTGCGAGGCAGAAGGATGTATGGAAATTGACAAAAGTCATGGGATAAACAGGCGGGTTGTTATAAAATCAATCAATAGATCCGGTCTTGAAAAGATTCAGCTGCTTTTGGAGCGGTTAAACATCAAATCTAAGCTTTACGCATATACCTCAACGAACTATTTGATTGTATCACAAAAGTCTAATTTAGAAAAATTTGGTGCCCTAATTGATTTTACCTCCAAACGAAAACGAATTAAGCTTAAAGAAGCCCTAGAAACATACAGCACCAATCAACGATTGTAAGATTATTCGACACTAACAGACTTAGCCAGCGAGCGCGGCCTATCTGGGTCCTGTCCCAGCTCGACCGTAGTGTAGTACGCGAGCAGCTGGAGCGGGATTATGTAAAGCAGCGGGCTGAAGAGCTCCTCTGTCAATGGTATGGGAATGAACTCGTCGACGTGCTCCCTCACATCGTCGCTCTCGTCCGCAACCGCTATCACGGTCGCCCCGCGGGCCCTCACTTCCTCGATGTTGCCGACCATTCGGGCCTGGCTCTCCCCAGGAGGCACGACCGCGATGACGGGCGTCCCCTTGTCGATGAGGGCGAGCGTGCCATGCTTCAGCTCTCCCGCCGGCATCGCCTCTGAGTGGATGTATGTTATCTCCTTGAGTTTCAATGCGCCCTCCAAGACGATTGGATAACCGATGCCCCGTCCGATTAGGTAGATGTGCTTGGCGTCGCGGTAGCGCTTCGCGAGCCTCTTAACTTGAGGTCCAACTTTTGCCAGTACTTTTCGCGCGATGTCCTGCGTCTTTGCGAGTTTGGAAGCGAGTTCATCTGTTTTTTGTCTCGACATGTTTTTCCCTGTGGCCACCTGTATAGCAAGGCGCAGCAGGTACGCGACCTGAGCGGCAAACGTCTTAGTTGCAACGACGCTGACCTCAGGCCCCGCGTGCGTATGACAAACGAGATCGCTCCCTCTGGTTATCGAGCTACCCACTACGTTCGTCAGACACGCCACCTTCGCACCGTATCCCTTCGCGATTCTGACGGCCTTGAGGGTGTCCGCCGTCTCCCCGGACTGGGTAATTGCCAATATCGCCGTCTTCCCATCGACCCGGCAGCTCTCTTGGAACTCGGAGGATATCACGGCCTCTACTGAGAGGTCAGCCAACTTCGCAAGCGCATACTTGCCGACCAGGGCAGCATGGTATGAGGTGCCACAGGCGACGAAGTACACGCGCTTCGCCCCGAGCAAAAACATAGCCAGCTTTTCCAGTTCCAATGGAGTCGCGTGTAAAGTGTCTCGAATTACATCCGGTTGCTGGTGTATCTCCTTGAGCGTGAAGTGCGGGTAGCCCATCTTCTCAGCCATCTCCGCCGTCCACTTAACCTCCATCGTGCGCTTCCTGATCACAGCTCCAGTCGCGATGTTTTTCACAACAGCCTTGTCTGGGGTCAGTATCGCCATCTCTCCGTTCTCCAGCACGACGAACTTCTTGGTGTGTCTGAGCATAGCCGGTATGTCCGAGGCTAGGAACATCTCCTTCTTGCCTAGGCCTATTACGAGAGGGCTCTCCTTTCTGACTGCGATGATTTTGTCAGGCTCGGCCAAGCTGACGATCGCTAAAGCAAAGCTTCCTTTCAACTTCTTAGCCGCTTCCCTCATACTCGCTTCTAGGGTTTTCCCATTCTTCATGAAGTGGGCAATCAGGTTGGGTATGACCTCCGTGTCAGTTTCAGAGTAGAACCGATGTCCATGTTTTTTCAGGAACTGGCGGAGCTCCACATAGTTCTCGATTATGCCGTTGTGGACGACCGCGATCTTCCCTGAGCTGTCCAAGTGCGGGTGTGCGTTGACGCGGGAAGGTGCGCCGTGCGTAGCCCACCTAGTGTGCGATATCCCGACCGTGCCGGGCATGTCAGCCAAGTCAAGCGCGTTATCTATGTCCGCGATTCTGCCCTTATCCTTCTTCACATAGAGTTTCTTAGAAAGCGTGGCAATCCCGGCCGAGTCATATCCGCGGTACTCGAGCCGTTTAAGCGCGTCCAGCAGGATTGGGGCGGCAGTTCGTTTGCCGATGTACCCCACGATGCCGCACATCTGACTACCTCAACAAGTTAAGGGGGTAATCTTCTTAAACTCAACGTTTATTCGACCCGCTTTTCCCATACCGCGCGCCCGCCAGCCTCAATCTTCAAAATCCGGTGGTAGGGGATGTACACCTCTTCATCCGGCGAAGCCACTCGCATGAATCCACGCCCTAGCTCGAGGATTTCCGCGCCTTCGATGACGCGCTTGTCACCCGGAGCTCCGCGATGAAGGATCGTTATCTTCACGTTCTGCAGTTCGTTAGTCCCGCTCCACCTCAGCTTGTTCAGGACTTCACGCGGTCCCATCGGATCAGTAAAATTTAATCAAGCGAGTATTTGAGTTATTGCCAGACGCTCAGCCCACTGACTCGATTGTCTCTAAAATGTGTTTTCTAGCGCCTCTCTCGTCAAATGGGCCGTGTCCAGGGTACAAGCGCTCCACCTTGAGCTCTGCTAACTTTCGCAGCGAGTTCACTAAAAATCCTGTATCGCTCGTGGGCAGGTCGGTCCTCCCCACTCCACCGCAGAATACCGTGTCACCTGAGAACAGAATTCTCCAGTTGGGTTCGTAAAAACACGTGCTCCCTCGGGTGTGACCGGGCGTGTGGACCACCCTAAGAGTGAGTTCTCCAAGCTTGATTTGATCTCCATCACGAAGTTCGCGGGCCACGTCCACGGGTTCAAGTCTCTTGGTGAAGAAGCTCCCCGCGAGCGTGATTATTTGGTCGCCTTTCCTGATCAAATCGGCCTCCAGTTCATGGATGGCCACCTCGCAACCAGCTGCTTTGACGAAATCCTTGTCTCCTCCTGCATGGTCATAGTGGCAGTGGGTGTTTACTAGGAGTTCTATATCGCTCGGTTTCAGGTTGAACTTACCCATATTTTGTGTAACCGTTTTGAAGTTCATGCCTGTTCCAGCGTCGATAAGAGCGGTGACCTCGTCGATAATCAGATAGATGTTTGAATCGAATCCTAAACCGCCGATTTGGTGGATTTGCATGGAAACACCTTCTCAACCGTTTCATATTTTCGGATTTTGCCCGTTAGAAAACATCGTTGTAATGATATAATATTTTTAGGGTTCAAGGTTCCTTAACCCAACCTCGTCGGCAATTCTAAACGCACTTTCGTGTTCTTCGCGAGTTATACGCCTGTTTATCTCTTCGTATTTTTTAGCCTTGTAACAAACTCTGTACTGATCCATTATGTTGACCCTGACCATCGAGCCGAGGTTATCTGCTATCCATTTTAGAATCGGCCTTGTGCAGCACTCCAAATGATTGGGCATGAGTAAGTGCCTAATTATCAGTTCAGAATCAGCGTATGCGAGTCTATGGTTCCGTGCAACTACCTTAAAATATCCCGGAACTTTAGAATAGCGGAGCGCACACTTATCAGAACCCCACTTAAAGTCACTTAAGTAAACATCTTGCGTGCAAAATAGCAATTTCGCTGTTTCCAAGCTGTAGAACATGTTAGAATTCCATACTGAACTGAGACTTGCTTCGCATTCATTTAGTGCTTCTAAAATTGTATGTAGATTAGGATCTGGATTTCCGCCGACGAAATTTACGTTCCTTGCCCCGTCTTTTTTCGCTCCCTCGATAAGTTTAGCCAACGTTTGCGGCGAAACTTCTACACCAGAGTTCGGATATTGAGAGATGTCCCAATTCTGACAGAACTGGCAACGAAAGGTACAACCCGTGAAAAAAATGGTGTATGAAGGCACCAAAACGCTTTCCTCGCCGTGGTGCATGAACTCCGAAGATATCCGCGATCTCTCGCCGACCCCGCACACTCCTTTCTCCCCGGCCGTCCGGTCCACACCACACTTTCGCTCGCAGAAGCGGCATGATTTGAGTATTCGCTTGGCGAGCTCCACCTTCAGGTCCAGCAGGGAGACCTCAGGCTGTTTCTCGTCTTCAAGCTTCACCTTGCCAGAATCGACGCGCGAGAGCATCACTCGGAATTCTTTCAACCCGCGCTCGTGCGCGTTCCAGAGTTCATCATCATCTTCCGAGAGGCCGACCTTCACACCGACTTGTCTGCAAATCTGGAACCGCGCGGGGAGCTTTTCCTCCATGACTGCTAAGTAGCGGGCCAGAGACCTGCGCGCATTATCGTCCTGAAGCACGGCCACAGCATCCGGCCTTAAAACCCGCCACATACCCCCACCTGATTACATTTTTAAATCATCGGGCTAAAGGGTTGCGAGGGTTAAAATGATAGTGATAGCGGGTTCCGCGTCTCCAATGCTTTCGGCCCGTGTGGCAAAACAGCTCAAAATCCGGCTGGTGAAGCCCGAACTGCAGCGCTTCCCGGACGGTGAACTGTATGTGCGTATAGACGCAGACATGAAGGGCGAGCACGCGGTCGTCATCCAATCGACGTGCAACCCCCAGAACGACAACTTGGTCGAGCTATGTTTTCTGCTCGGTGCCGTCAAGGACCTAGGAGCCAAACGCGTCACAGCCGTAGTGCCCTACCTCGCGTATGCCCGGCAGGATAGGAAGTTCAAGCCAGGGGAGGCGATGAGCGTCCACACTGTCTGCAGATTGATTGAGGGCGCAGGGGCCAGCGATGTGATAACCATCGACGCGCACCACGAGGAGACGATGAGGAACTTTTCGATCCCGGCATATAATTTCACAGCGATGCCTCTGCTCGGCCGATACCTCAAAGGACTCGAGCTAAGAAACCCTGTCGTCCTTGGCGCGGACCGGGGATCGGTTGAGCGCGCACGGCAGGTCGCTTTGGAGATGGGGGCGGAGCACGATTACCTGGAAAAACAGAGGATCACTCCAGAAAGGGTCGTCGTGCAGCCAAAACGTCTGGACGTGTCAGACCGGGACGCGGTGATCGTCGACGATATCATCAGTACCGGGGGGACGATAATAGAGGCGGCCAAGGTCCTCAAGCGTCAGGGTGCCCGCAGCGTCTACTCTGCCTGCACGCACTCGGTAACGGTCGGTAAGGCCCTGCAGAGGATAAAGTCAGCTGGCATCAAGCGCGTGATCACCACCGACACCATCGAGCACCAGGTGAGCGAGGTTTCTGTTGCTCCACTCATAGCCAACGCAATCCACTAGGGTCTGTTCATGAACAGATTGATGTTCGTGCTCTCTGGCGAGCACCCGACGCTTCCGGCAGCGGAGGCCGCGGCAGCGATCCAGGCCGAACATCGCGCGTTCAAGACAGTAGAACAACTTGACCAGGTGCTGATAGCTGAAACGAGCGCTAGCCCGGAGTCCCTAGCCTCTCGCTTGGCGATGTGCCGGGGGATATGTTTTCACCTGGGCACGTGCGGCGCTACCGAGGAGGAGATGCTCGAGGCCGTTGGGAGCTCGGACATAGTAGACCTCGTCCCTCACGGCAGGACATTCGCCGTACACATCAAGCGGATAAAACGAAGCGCTCCCGGCATAGACACACTTGAGCTCTCGAAGCGAATCGCCGAGATGGTGGCTCATGAGGTGGAGTTCAAGGTGGACCTAGAGCACCCTGAGGTGGAGTTGATTGGAATACTTACTGGCGACAGGTGCGTCTTCGGCATAACTGCGACGAGGGTGGACCGGACCCAGTTCACGAGGCGGCGCCCGACCCTTAGGCCGGCCTTCCACCCGAGCACCCTCCCCGCCGCTTTCGCCCGATGCATGGTCAACCTAGCCCGGACTCCGCGCAACGGTACATTCCTCGACCCGTTCTCCGGGATAGGTGGAATCCTGCTCGAGGCCGGGCTGATCGGTGCGAAGGTCATAGGTGTGGACATAGAGCGTGAGATGATAGATGGGGCCCGTCGCAACCTCGAGTCCAGCGGGATAACGGATTTTCAGCTTATGGTCGGGGACGCGCGCAAGCTGCCAGCACTGGAGGTAGACGCGATTGCCACAGACCCGCCATACGGACGGCAGGCAACCACTGGAGGGGCCGAGCTTGAGCCTCTTTACCGGGAATCTCTGCAGTCAATAGGCAGGGTACTCAAGCGTCGTAGATACATCTGCATAACATCTCCCGCGGAGCTGGATATGGAAGAGATGGCGACTGATGCGGGGTTGCGGTTGATAGAAAAGCACGAGCAGCGGGTGCACCGGAGCCTTACGCGGCGGGTTTACGTGTTCAAGAAGAAATAGTTGTCAGTTTGGTGCATTGCCAGGCTGAAGGGGACCATCTATTTAAGCCCTGTCCCGGTCCTTGATTTTGAGGTCTTCATGAAACTCATCTTCTTGGGCACGAGCGGCAGCATCCCTACAGTAAAGCGCGGGCTGCCAGCGGTGGCCCTGAAGCGCGACCGAGAGCTCATCCTTTTCGACTGCGCGGAGGGCACGCAGAGACAGATGGTCCACGCCCGCCTCAGCCCGATGAAGCTCGACGCGATCTTCATAACCCACCTGCACGGCGACCACTTCTTGGGATTGGTCGGGCTCGTCCAGACGCTCTCGCTGATGGACCGCACGCGACCGCTCGAGGTCTACTGTCCAGCCGGGGAACAAGAGCGGATCGAGAGCTACATGAAGGTTCCGCACTACACTCTGACGTCAAAGAGCTAAAACCAGGGGAGGAACTCCGCCGCCATGGCTATCAAATCATGACATGCGATGTCGACCACCCAGTCCCCGCGCTCGCATACGCGCTTGTCGAGGACCAGCGCCCGGGACGCTTCGACACGGAAAAAGCGGCAGCACTCGGGTTGAAGGCCGGCCCTAGCTTCTCGCGCCTCAAGTCAGGAAAAAGCGTAAAGTTGCGGGACGGGCACACAGTGAAGCCGGAGCAGGTGTTGGGCCCAGCGCGCCCCGGGCGGAAGATCGTCTACACGGGGGACACGAGGCCCAGCGACAAAATAGTCGAGTTAGCCCGCGGAGCCGATGTGCTGATACACGACTCCACGCTTTCCGACGAACTCACCGAGAAGGCGGCGGAGAACGCGCACTCCACCCCGACCGAAGCCGCAGAGGTCGCGAAGCGCGCGGGGGTTAAACAGCTCGTGCTCATCCACGTGAGCCCGCGGTACGAGGACGACTCCGTGCTGCTGAAACAGGCTAAGAAGGTCTTCCAGAACACGATCGTGGCGCGCGACCTGATGGTGCTCGATGTCCCGCTGAAAGAATAAGAGGGCTCAGACTGGAGGTTCCGTTCATATTTGCTCACGTAACCCTCTTCTCGTCATCGCCCAATTCAATTCAACTTCTGAGATTTTCAGGCTTTCGCTTTACAAAAAACAAGTTATTTGACCTACTTCGCTTTTCGAGCTTCTTTCAATTTATCCAAATACTGTTTTGTATCTTCTTTAACCCAGTCAGCAACGTTGGTTTTGGCTATGCTCTCGTCGGACTTTTTCGTCACCACTTCTTTTATCCCAGAGTTTATTATCGCCCGCTTGCACCTGTCGCACGGTTTCCCCTCTATGGGCGCGCTGTTCCCGAACTTCTGCCCGTAAAGGTAGAGGGTCCCGCCCAAAACGCTCGCCCCGTGTCTCGCGGCGTTGATTATACAGTTTTCTTCCGCGTGTACTCCTGGGCAGTAATCGTATCCCGAATAGTGGGGAAGGTCGAGCTCATCCTTCAGGCAGCCCACCTCCATGCAGTTCACCACTCCCCTTGCCGGGCCATTGTAACCCGTAGAGACCACGACATCTTCCCGCACGATGATTGCCCCGAACTGCCGTCTTATGCACGGTGACCTGAGACAGACGGCTTTCGATATCTCGAGGTAGTATTCATCTTTGCTTGGCCTCGAATTTTTCCGCATGCTCTCGTTACGAGTGTGTCTAAGGCCCTAAAATATTTTGGGTCTTCAATTTCAGCGGGACTTTCTCAGACTTCTTCCGGAGGATAGGTACTCGTCTATCGCTCTGGCGGCTTTTTTCCCGTCCCCAATCGCGGAGATGACGGTAGCCGAACCGCGTATGATGTCTCCGCCGGCGAAGATGCCTTCCCTGCTCGTGGCGCAGGTCCTCTCGTCCACGACAAAGTAACCCCACTTGTTCGTCTTCACGCCCGTAGCGCTCCTCGCCACTATCGGGTTGGCCTCCGTCCCGATCGCGTTTATCACCATGTCCACCTGCATGACGAAGTTCGACCCTTCCACTGGGAGCGGCCTTCTCCTGCCGGATTCGTCAGGTTCCCCGAGCCGCATCTTGAGACACTCCATCCCGACGACATTGCCTTTCTCGCCGCCCAGGATTCTCACGGGGAGTGTTAGAAAGTCGAACTTTATCCCCTCCTCCTCAGCGTGCGTGATCTCATCAGCCCTCGCCGGCGCCTCTTCTCTAGTCCTCCTGTAGACCACGCACACATCATTCGCCCCGAGCCTCAGGGCTGTCCTCGCTGCGTCCATCGCCACGTTCCCAGCCCCCATCACAGCCACCTTCCCCCTGACCTCGATTGGCGTGTCGTAGTCAGGGAACATGTATGCCTTCATGAGGTTCGAGCGCGTCAGGAATTCGTTCGCCGAGTACACGTCGTTGAGATTCTCCCCCGGGATGTTCATGAACTGTGGGGCGCCTGCGCCGTTCGCGAGGAATATCGCGTCGAACTCATCCGCGAGCTCGTCAACGCTTTTCGTTAGCCCAGCGACGAAGTCCGTCACCACTTTCACTCCGAGCTCCTCGATCTTTTCAATCTCATGTTTCACTGTCTCCTTAGGGAGCCTGAACTCAGGAATGCCATATGTCAGAACACCTCCTGCCTTGTGGAGCGCCTCGAATATCGTCACCTCGTAGCCCATCTTCGCTAGGTCCGCCGCACATGTCAGACCCGCTGGTCCTGATCCCACTACTGCGACCCGCTTGCCCTTCTTACCCACCGCCTGTGATTTTTCCCTAACTTCGTTGTTCCTCGCCCGGTCCGCGGCAAAGCGTTCCAGCCCACCTATCGCGATTGGTTTGCCCTGCTTGTTGTAAACGCACGCCTTCTGGCACTGCTCTTCCTGCGGGCAGACCCTGCCACACATGGCAGGGAGGTTGTTCGTCTTCACTATCTCCAGATAAGCTCCAGCGAAATCCTCCTCGACTATCTTCCATATGAACTGTGGGATGCGGACCTCGGCGGGACAGCCTCTCATGCATGGCGCAGGGTCGCACTGCAGACACCTCTGGGCCTCGTAAATCGCGTCTTCATTGGTGTATCCGAGCGGAACCTCGTCGAAGCTCAGGGTCCTCTCCTTCGGGTCCTGCTCGGGCATCGGCCGCTGGGACCTCTTCATACGCTCCTGAATAGGTATCATCTCAACCGTATTCACTCCCCCTCCCGTACAACTCGAACGACATCTTTTCCTGCCTGGTGTACCTGTTCAACCTGTTGATGAACTCCTGCCAGTCGACTAGATGTCCGTCGAACTCTGGCCCGTCGACGCACGTGAACCTGGTCTTTCCGCCTACTGTCGCCCTGCACGTACCGCACATGCCGGTCCCGTCCACCATGATGGCGTTCAGACTGACGATAGTCCCTACGTTGTGCCGTTTCGTGACGTCGCAGGCGGCTTTCATCATGGCAGCCGACCCCACAATCCACACTTTCTTGACATTCTTTTCCCCCCGCAGGACCTCATCCAGAGCTTCGGTGACTAAACCCTTCTTCCCGTAGCTCCCGTCGTCGGTGGTGACTATGAACTCGTTTGAAACTTTCCTCATCTCCGCCTCCATGATGATCAGGTCTCTTGTCTTGGCTCCGATGATGGAGATGACCCGATTGCCAGCTTCTTTCAGCGCTCTGGTTATGGGGTATACAGAGGCGATCCCTGTGCCACCCCCCACAGTCACCACGCTCCCGTAATTTTCGATTTTGGACGGTTTTCCGAGCGGACCAACGAAAGAAAATAAGTTGTCTCCATCTTTCATCCTGGCTAGCTTTGCCGTGGTTTTGCCGACCACCTGGAACACTATCCGCACGGACCCATCTCCCCTGCCGCTGTCGGCGATTGTTATCGGGATTCTCTCCCCCGTCTCGTCCGTCATCAGGATCACGAACTGTCCTGGTCTGGCTTTATTCGCGACGAACGGGGCTTCGACGTCCATCGAGAATATGCCAGGTGCGATCTCCATTTTGCTTGTTATCCTGCTCAATCGCTCTCCCCCATAATTACATTTATAATCAGCGCCAAGTTTTTAATATGTGCGAGATACTGCTCTGGCTGCTCCCAATCGTGGATGTCTTCGCTCTTCGCCGGGTCGTGAGGTACTACGGTTCGTTCGGTGTCAAGATCCCGTGGAGCCACGCGAAAGCGGGCCTGGTCGAGCGTTGGGTTGGATATCTGCCGGTTGGGTTCATCATAGGGCGGTTCGCTGGATTCTGGATGTCTTTGCTGACGATACTCGTCGTTTTATCCCTACTTGGCCCGCTTGAACTCTACTTGATGTACCGCGGGGTCAGGCCATGGAAATTTTTCAAAAGGAAGCCGTTCAAACTCGTGGCTAAGATTTTTCTGCTCGAGGGCTACAACGCGGTCGGATACTACATGTTCGGGACTTTGCTGGCTGTGCTCACCAGTATTCTGCTTCCTTGATGGGCCTCCCGTCCCGCGTCTTCGGGGCTAAGTAGTCGATCAAATTTTCGATGTCGGGAGCCTCGAGCGTCACTACGATTGGGCCGAGCGGAGATTCGCCATCAGTGAAGTTGACCCTGCCCACTGATGCCACCTGCTTGCTCAGCATGATTTGGGTGGTGTTGTCCCTCATCCGTTTCCGCATCGCCGAGCGAGCGGAGTCAAGTATCGCCTGCTGCCTGAGGAGCTGGTGTAGCCTTGAGAGCGAGGCGACGTCAGATGATTCTCCCGATACAGAGCCTACAGCCTGTCCAATCTCAATAGTTGGAAATATCTTCTTCACCGCAGCAATGACTTTCTCACGGTCCTCGGTGGGCCTGACTTCTGCCTCCACGCGCAGCATCAAGCTTACTCCCCCACGATTTCGTTGTAAAATTCGACCGATTTTCTGTGGAGGTCCTCGAGCGTGCCGTCGTTCACGATGGTGTGGTCAGCGAGCGCGAGCGCCTCCTCGAGACCCCAGCTGAGTTCACGCCTGTCCTTTTCCCTGAATTCTTTCTGCGTGCCTGCGTCGTCGGATCTACCTCTGGATTCGATGCGGGAATAACGGAGTTTTTCTCCGGCCTGTACGGCAAGCAAGTGAAAGTCATCCCCGAAGGCACGGCGGAACTCTTTCACCTCAGCCGCACCTCTTAGACCATCCACGACTACTGCCCGCTTTCCTTTCCCTTTGTCTCCGATGATTGGGACACAGCGCTTCGCTATCGCTCCAGGCCCATCTTTCTTCCTCAGCTCGTTGGCGACCTTGGCGACGTTTTCCTCGGTTATCTCCATCCCCAAGCGCTTGACCTCGCCCCAGACAACATCGCCCATCCGCACGGAGGGAGCACCTAGGCCGACAAAAACCTTGGTGACCTCGGTCTTCCCGGAGCCGTGCGGACCGACGATGCCTATTATCTCAGGCACCATCACAACTCGACCACTATGAGAGTCGTAGTGTTGACCACGCCAGGTATGCCCCGGATGTCTCCGAAGATGGTCTTCGTCAGCTTCTCCAGCGAATCCACCTCGATCCGAGCCACCATGTCGTATGGGCCGGCGACCGCCTCTGTCTTCTTCACGCCATCCAGAGCCTTGACCTTCCTGAAGACCTCCGCGGTCTTCCCGGGCTCAGCGGAAATCAGGCTGTATGCGCTAACCATTCGTACACCTCCAAACCCTCTCGTCCACATACTTTAAAACGCTTTTTTAGAGGGCGACCCAATTACCTCTGATAACATGGGGGCCATGAACTACATCGCTTACGTGATATTTGCGGTGCTTTTCCTATCCATCGGTTTCGCCATATATGTCCAATACCAGCAGGGTGCGGCTGAGCAGGACTTCAAGCACAAGGCAGAGATGTTGGCAGAGCGCATAGAGGCGCTCGGGAGCCAAGGCACGGGCGCGGTTGACTACTTTGATATCTCCGTGCCTGAGAACTGCGAACTGAGATTCGACAGCTTGGACAACGCGGTGGTTATCATGATTGGGGGGTGGTCAGACAACTTCTCGGTCGGCATCCATGTGAGCGGCCCGATATTCAGCAACCAGAGGCTCAGTTTGAGGCTTGAGCGGACGGAGAGCGGGGTGGTGGTCAGTGAGCAGGTTTGATTTGGGTCAAAAGGGCTCGGAGACATTTCCATTAATTGTCCTCTTCGGCGTAATCTTGGCATTTCTGATGGCCTTCCTATTCATAACCCTGTACAGCCAGCAGCTGGACCTGCGGGTCGACGAGCAGGCCAACGCCCTAGCCAACGACTTGGCGCAGACCGCGTTCGCCGCAATGTCCGGAGGCCAACTGATGTTCAATCTCCCACGCGACGCCGGTGGCAGCCCGTACAAAATCGAGCTCCAGGAAAATAGCATCTTCGTCGTCGAGATTACTGGAGGAAGGAGGTCAGGAAAGACATACAGCTCGGTCGTTAACGCGGTCGTCGCTGTGGAGAACCAGGACTTCTCGCCGGGCGGGCTGGTATACTTCATGCGCAGCGGTGACACGATCATTATGAGCGCGGAGCCGATAGTGGCCCCGATAGAGAACATCGCCCCGATTCCAACAGGTGAGCCTCCAGAGTTCTACTATTTCGCGAAGGAAAAAGCCAAGGTTGCCACAGCGGTCATTGCAGCCTACTTCTTCACGCTCGAGAACTATCACATGATTGACGTAACCAAATATTCTGACCAAGGGGATACTGTGTTGGTGCAAATCAGCTCCCAAGGAGAAGAACTTTTTGGAGTTCGCGTCTCGTACGAGAACGGCGAAAACAGTGACAACGTTGGAATGGTTGGCAGCGCTTTAATCGTGACGAACCTTTCCATAATCGAAAACTTAGATGTTGGTGATTCTCTATCTGAAAACGTTGAGAATGCATGGAAAAGCGGCTGGCTCTACTCACCTTCGCAAGCTCTTGAGCATCTGCGCGGACGGACTTGGCGCCGGGAGAACGACAACACGGTGGTCGCGGTACCCTCCGATGCAACGATTCGAGCCGCCGCCGCCACAACCAATATTTCTACATATCCAACTTGGCGGGTCGAGTGGCAGAGCGACAATTATTACGTGATCCACTTTCAGGCCATGCCTTGGTGGGAGCAGGAGGACACGGCGGGCTTCGTCTTCCAGTCCGACCCAGAGCTTGAGCCGGTGGTCTAGTCGTACAGCTCCACTTCCACTTCCTTTCCTGCGTACAGACCTCCGACGGCCTCCGGCACGTTTACGAATCCGTCCG
>CAYMXQ010000017.1:1059-14925 GCA_964394495.1 Hadarchaeota archaeon (SeqCode) | reverse complement strand
CGATTATGTCCAAAGCCAAGAGGTGTTCCTTCGTCTGCGGCTGCGGGCAGTGCTCGTTCGCTGCGATCACAAGTACCGCGCCGTCCATTATCGCGGCCCCTGAAATCATCGTTGCCATCAACATCTCGTGCCCGGGGGCGTCGACGAATGATATGCGACGCAGGAATTCGGTAGCGGCCCCGCAGTAGGGGCATTTCTCCTTCGTGCTGTAGCGGCCGCACTCGCTGCAACGGTAGAAGGAAGTATCGGCGTATCCCAATCGGATAGATATGCCGCGGCGTATCTCCTCGCTGTGCACGTCCGTCCAGACCCCAGAAAGGGCCTCCGTGAGCGTCGTCTTACCATGGTCTACGTGACCCACCAGACCAACGTTGACTTCAGCCTGCAGCAACTTTTTCACCTTGCGGAGATTTTCGGCTCATGCGATATAAAACAAACAGCTCGGAGTCTGCAGGATATGTCGTGAGGAGCGAGGATTACTTCTCGGGCGCTTTTTCCTCTGTCTTCGGCAGGATCTCCTCGATTGGTTTCTCCCCGCGCTTCACGATCTTGGCGTTCACCTGCACGATAGTCTCGGAAATCCTAGACCCCCGCACAAGCTTTCTCCGACGCTCGCCGCGTTTCTTGGGTGAGAAACCCGAACCGCCCGACAGCAGGATTCTCATCCGTCCTGAACTCGAGACGTCCGCCCGCATCGGGAAGCCATCTCGGTCCGTGCCTCCGGTAAGCTGAAGCTCGTAGCTGGGGAGCCCGACCACATCTCCGCCGAACTTGTCCCCTATGCGTAACCCGATGAGCTTACGCGCCTCGGGGTCGCGCGCCTCGAGCTTGTAGCTCTTGCCCGCCTCAGGGTCTGCGACCACCAATTTGAACGGCATTTCACATCACTCCATATGTCGAATTCTCGCGCTGCTTGATCGCTATTATCTCGTCCAGCACCGCGAGCTCGTCACCTGAGAGCAGGTCCCGCAGGTCCCGCTTCAGGGCGAGGACATGGTCCCTTGGCACATCCGTGTATAAAACATCCCCCTCCTGTATGTGGCGCCCTACCATCGGGCCGTCTATCGAGACTGCCAGCTCGTCCCCCAGTTTGGCCTCCTGAACCGACTTCTTATCCTTCTGTATCTCCTTGACCGTGCCGACAGGTTTTCCGTTCTTGCCCATCAGCGGGGCCTTGGGCCTGAGTATGCCGCCCAGGACATCCACTCCGACTATGGCCGGGTCGCTGCGCCTGAACACGTATCCCGGTTTGAGCACGAACTTCGCCGGCCTCACGTACACCTCCAGTTTCTCAGCCCTGACCTCCTCCCGCTTCTTCTTCGCCCAGTCCTCGTACTGCTCCAACAGCCTGTAGATGATATTCTCCTGCACGATCGGCACGCCCTCGCGCTCAGCCTCGGCCTGCGCGTCCTGGAGGACCTTCACGTTGAACGCCAGCACCACTCCGAGCAGTGGGTCGCTATTCCTAACGCTCACGGCTTCGACCACATCACGGCGCGAGACATCACCAACATCGGCGCGCCTTATCGGTATGTTCTTCATCTTGAGCTGCCCCTCCAGGGCCTCGAGCGATCCCAGCGCGTCCGCCTTCAGGACCACTCCGCTGACGTCCGCGCTTATCCTGACGCGCTCAAGCTCCTGCTGCATCTCCTGCCACAGCTTCTCAGCCTCCATGATGTCCCGGACCACGAGCAGCGGGGCCCCGGCCACCACGCCCTCGAGACCAGGAGCCGCCACCTTCACACCTGCGGCCGCGTACACCTTCTCAACTGGTCTGAACCTTTCCTCCGGGTCGCGAATCTCGTCAAGTGGCTTTGGCTGGAGTAGCGCGCGGATCTTCGATGTTATGACCTTATCGAGGCCTCCGACCGCAAAAAGGTCCCCCTTGGCCAATGTGCCGTCGTACACGATGACGTCTAGTGTCTTGCCAAGCCCTGGTTCCTCCTTGACCTCAAGCACAGTTCCTCGCGCCGGGCCCGTAACCTCGACCGTCAGCTCATCCTCGAGGAATCGCTGCGCGAGGCCTGCCAGCATGGCGAGAACCTCCGGAACCCCCTCCCCAGTCTTGGCGCTCGCTGGGACTATCGAGACTTGCCTCCGGAAGTCCGTCACTCGATCGAACCGCTCGGACTCGAAACCAAGCCTGTGGAGCTCCCCAACCAACTCATATATCTTGTCGTCCAGCGACTGTTGTACCCCAGGATTCTGCTTAGAGAAGGAATCTAGAAAACAGGCTTTTTGAGCTGATTGCCACCCCGGAATGCGATCTATCTTGTTCGCTACGAGCATGAACGGAGTCTTGTACGTCTTAAGTATGGTCAAGGACTCCAGCGTCTGCGGCATGAATCCCTCGTTGATGTCGACCACAAGAGCGGCGAGGTCCGCAAGAGCGCCTCCACGCCTGCGAAGGTTGGTGAATGCCTCGTGACCGGGAGTGTCTATGAAAAGCAGGCCTGGAAGCGTTACATCTATTTTCAGCCTAGTGAGGAGCCCGCCGCAGATTTTCTTGATGTTGCTCACAGGCACTTCGCTGGCTCCGACATGCTGGGTTATGCCACCGGCTTCCCGTACGGCTACTGTTGTGCCTCTAATGCAGTCCAGCAACGAGGTCTTACCGTGGTCGATGTGCCCCAAAACCGCAATCAACGGCTGCCTGACTTTCCGCTCACGCATTTTCAACACCAAGTTAATGATGGGCGCTATGATTTAAGTAGGGTTTTACGGCAAAGCGCTGGAATTCACTAAATATGGAAAAACAGTGACAGCTCGTGTTTTGCGCTCTCAGCTGAATCCGCTGCGTGGATGATGTTCTCCCTCGTGCTTGACCCAAAGTCACCGCGTACGGTCCCTTTCGCAGCCTTCGCCGGGTCGGTCGGGCCTATGAGCTCACGCATCCGCGCAATCACTCGCTCCCCTTCGACACGCATGACGACGACATCTCCCGAGAGTATGAAATCTATCAGCGGTTCGAAGAAATCCTTCCCCTGGTGGACCTCGTAAAGTTTCTCGGCGAGCTTACGGTCGAGTCTCATCCGACGCATCGAGGTTATACGCAGACCGGCCCGTTTGATACGCGCCGCTATCTCATCGGTTAGACCCTTTAGCACACCGTCGGGCTTTACCATGACAAAAGTTTGCTCCCTCAAGCCTTCTCCCTCAGCTTTCGGTAGCGCTCTGTCCACTTCACACGGTGCGGCTTTCGCCCGAGCTTCGTGTTCCTATCGCACTTTGACGAGCAGAAGTACACCACTGCCCCGTCAAGCTTCACCAGCATCAGGCCGCTGCCGGGCTCGACCCTTCCACCGCAGAACGAGCACTTTCTAGCCACAGGCATCTAAGGCACCCTGATCTCTCTAGCTTCCCGCTCGGTCTCGCGGAGCATCAAAATGTCGCCCACGCGTGCAGGCCCCTTCACATTCCTCGTTATGATCCTACCCTTGTCACGCCCCTCGAGTATCCTGCACTTGACCTGCATGATCTCGCCGGTAACCCCTGTGCGGGCTCGTATCTCAATGATCTCCGCAGGAAAGCCTAACTCTTCCTCTGGCATTCATTTCACTTTTTAAGTTCTTTGATGCGTTCGGTTATCTCCCTGACGGCGTCGGTTACCCCGCCGGCGGAGGCTATGACCACCGCCGCGCATCCGACGTCTATGCCTGCCGCAGCCCCAAGCTCGCGCTTGCTTGGCACGTAGACGTATGGGATGCTCTTTTCGTCGCAGAGCGCAGGTAGGTGGGACACGACCTCGACGGGTTCAACGTCCTCGGCGATCACGGTCAGAGCGGCCTGCTTTCGCTCTATTGCCTTAGTCGCCTCGTTCGTCCCTCGCCTAAGCTTACCGCTATCGCGCGCGCCCTCTACTGCCCCGTACGCCTTGTCCGCCAGGTCCTTTGGGACCTCGAACCGCACATAAATCGGTTTTGCCATTCATCTCCCTCCTTCGGTCTTAACCTCATCATTCATGGGTTTTGGCTACCTACAGGATACGCAGTAGTGGATAAAAATCTGTTGCCAGAGGAAGCCTGCCCGCGAGATCAGGCTTATCTATGAGCATAGACCGCGACCAGTTTTGGTCTTACCGCGTCGATTCTGACAAACCCGTACCTTTCAAACTGTATGATGTCACCCGGCTGGAGTCCTGCAACCGTTGGTTCCGTTATCCCGCGCTCGACGGTGGTGTCTGGTTTTATTACCTCGAGCTCTACCTTACCACCTGAAACCCACTGTATCTTAGGCACATCAGCGACCTCCAAACCCTGAAACTCGGCCTCGAGAGTGCCCCCCTTGGTGACAAGCAGCACATTCATCAAATCCTTCAACCTGAACACCTGCCCCTCTTCCAAAGTTTCTGCATCTCTGGCGGATACGTAAAACTTCAACCCGCCGTCTTCGTGCTCGAGGGGCAATATCCGCTCTCCCTTCTCCGGCTGACTTGGGTGAAGACGGAGGCGTGCCTCCCGCATATCCGGCGCTCCGCGTACAACCAGCTCGATTGGGTCCATTACGAAAAAGTACCTGTTTGCCGATTCGTCGACAAATTTGCGGTTATATGATTCCAACGTCTCCCAGCTGAGCGACGAGTCAACCGGCGTAATACCTATGTCGAAAATCAGCTGCTTTATTGCCTTCGGTATAAAACCACGCCTGCGAAGCGCGGCGATCGTGGCCAACCTGACATCTTCGTATCCGGCGAGCTCGCCGCTGCGGATGGCGCGCATGGTCTGGGTTTTGCTCAACTCCACACCACGCATCGCTAGGCGACCGTACTGGACCGCCGTCGGATAACGCCATCCCAGGTGATCGTATAGCATGCGCTGACGTTCCTCGTTGACCTGGTGCTCCTTGCCCCTGATGACGTGGGTCACCCCCATCTCGTGGTCGTCTATGGCTGCAGACATGTTGTACAGCGGCCACACCGAGTACCGTTCTCCAGCCCGGGGATGGGGTTTCGTCACGGAGCGCAGTGCTGGCCAATCCCGCACGGCTGGATTAGGGTGCTTCATGTCCGTTTTTATGCGCACGACCGCCTCCCCTTCAGTCAGATCGCCCGCCAACATCCTTGCCCAGCGCTCCAAGTGCTCATCTGCCGGGAGCTCGCGGCACGGACACGGCTTCCCGAGGTCTCGCAGCTCACGGAATTTCTCCACCGGGCATGTGCACACGTACGCCTTGCCATCCTTGAGGAGCTGCTCCGCGTAGTTGTAGTAAAGCTCAAGGCGGTCTGACTGTGCATACTCTTCGTCCCAGCTGAGGCCAAGCCACCGCAAGTCACGCTTGATGAACTCGTACATCTCTAGCAGCGTGTTCTCCGGATTAGTGTCTTCGAAACGCAGGATGAACTTGCCCTTGCACCGGCGGGCATACTCATGGCTGAGAAGAGCGGCCCTGACATGCCCTATGTGCAGCGGTCCGTTTGGGTTTGGGGCAAAGCGAGTTACGACCATGGGGTACTTGTCGGCTTCCGGCAGGTCCTGGAGACCACGATGCTCCTTCGGCTTCGGCCGTTCAACGGGTCCGACCTTTTGTAGCTGGAACTGCTGCTCCTGCGGAGGCAAAGCGTTTACCTCGGCGATTACCTCTTTGACGGTCACGGATAGTTCATTTATCTTCGAGCGCCAACCAGGTAACTCCGCGATCAGCTTACCCACTACCGCGTTGGCGTCGGCCTGACCTCCGTGCTCAACCGCGTTTGTAAGGGCCCACCGTAACGCTTGCCTGCGTATATCTTCCAAACCACTTCCCCCATCAGACTATGCCAAATACACTATGATCAAATTTAGTTTTTGCCCCAACGGGTAAATTTAAAACTCCCGCTCGATTACGAAGTCGGCCAGCTCCAGCAGCACTTCTTTTGCCTTTGACTCCGGCAATGAGCTGAGCCTTGACTTTGCATCGGCAACATACTTTCTGGCGCGCCCGGCGACATAGTCTACCGCGCCGGACTCCTTCAGCACCATGATCGCGGCCTCGATGTCCCGCTTCGACGCGTTGCTTTTTCCAAGGGCGCGGAGCAACTTTTTCTTTTCCCCTTTAGACGCTGTCGAGAGGGCCCTGACGACCACCAGCGTTTGTTTGCCTTCTCTGAGGTCGCTACCGATCGGCTTGCCGAACTTCTCCTGCTCACCGACTACGCCCAACACATCGTCCCTTATCTGGAATGCTATGCCGATCAGACGGCCGTAACTAGCGAGCGCCTCGACCTGCTTTTTATCACCTCCGCCGAGAAGGGCCCCTACCTTCGTCGAAGCCTCCGTCAGCGCCCCGGTCTTCCCGCTGACCATGCTCATGTATTCTTCCTCGCTCACGTCTCTGCGACTCTCGAACAACATGTCGAACGCTTGGCCTTGGCACACATCAAAACTCGCCTTGCTTATCGTGTCGAAAAGCTCCACTGCCCGTTCGCTTTCAAGCCTGAGCCTGCGAGCATTAGCCGCGACTGCCTCGAACACCTTAGCGAAGAGCGCATCGCCTGCTATTATTGCCATGGACTCTCCCACCAACACGTGCACGGTTTTAACGTTACGCCTGAACTCATCCCGATCCATTATGTCGTCGTGGATAAGCGTGAAGTTGTGGAGCAGTTCTAGGGCAGCGGCTCCCTCTATTGCATCCTTCGTTTTTCCTCCAACGGCCTCGCAAGCTGTGAGCGTCAAACATGGACGCAACCTCTTTCCCCCCGCCTCAATCAAATGCCTTGTCGCCTTTGCCAGGGGCTCGGGCTTGAGCCCTGGCGAGACCCAGTGGTCTATCTCATGCTCGACCATACGCGCGCGTTCCTCCAGATACTTCAACACGTCCACCTCAACCACCAAGCCTCAGAGATATCCCGTTCCGAAGGTGATGCATGTGCCCGTCCGAGTAGCCCATCTCTCTACCCAGTTCCAGCATCAGCCTGAGTTTGTCCGATGTTCCGTGGCATGGGACGAGGTGCTCAGGCCGCGCGAGCTGTATGAACTCGGCGGTGTCGGTCTTGCCGGCGTGACCGGAGGCATGGATGTCCCGGTGGATGCGGGCTCCCTGGGCGCGGAGCTTTGTCTCAAGAAGCTGTCGGTTGGACTCGTTTATTGGGTTCGGGATGACGCTTGCAGAGAATATGACCTCATCGCCGTTATCAACTTCCACAGGCAGTTGACCGTCAGCTATGCGGGAGAGGGCGGAGTTTGGCTCGCCCTGGTGCCCCGTGCATATCAGGACATACTCCTCCTTCGAGCGCTGGACCTCTCTGAGGAGGTTGTGTACGGCGTTTGGTCGACCGTGTATGTGGAGCTCGGGCGGAAAATCCACCAACCCAAGGTCAAGCGCCGTCGTACAGTAGTTACGGAGCGAGCGTCCGACCATGACCGGTGTGCGCCCCATATCAAACGACAGGTCCACTATCGACTTCAACCTGGCGATGTGGGACGAGAACGTCGTCGCGATGACCAAACCCCCACCTAAACTCGCCTCCTTCATGACACCGCTCAACATCCCTTTGACGTGCGCCTCTGACGGTGTCGGCCCTGGGGCCTCCAACCTCACGGTCCCGATTATGGCTGCGAGTAGGCCCTCCTTCGCGAGTCTCTTCAGCCTCGCCCGATCGGTTTTGTAACCGAGCAGAGGCTCTTCATCGAGTTTGAAATCGCTGGCGTTGAGGACGGAGTCACTGCCGTTGCGAGCCAGGACCAACGCAGTGTGCAGGATGCTGTGCGTGACGGGGATGAACTCGAGCTCGATGCCATCCACCTTTACGGCATCCCCCGGCTCCACTGATATCAGCTCATTCCTGACCTTGAAACAGCGCTCCTCACGCAGGATCCGTCTCGTGAGCTCGATTGTAAATGGTGTGCCGAATATCGGGGCGTCATAAGCATGTGCCAGCTTGCCCACCGCGCCTATGTGGTCCAGATGTCCGTGGGTGAGAACTATCGCTTTCACCTTCTTGCCGCGGAGAACGCTGTCATCGGGGATGCCGTTTATGTTTATGAGCTCCTCACGACCCATGCTTCCGATGTCGGTGTCCTCGAACGCCATGATGCTGTCGAGTCTTATCCCCATGTCCACTATGATGTACTTGCCATCGAAACCCAATGCAGTCATGTTTTTGCCTACTTCGCCTAGGCCGCCGACAGGGAGTATCTCCACCGTCATCGTTTCCGTGCCCCCCTGAACTTATCTGGGTCGACTCCGCGGGCCAGCAACCATTCGCGGGTCCTTCCCGTGACCACGACGGGCGCGCTGTACAGGTCCTCCACCCTCCTGCATCCCGTCAGGAACATGGCGGCTTCCAGTTCGAGCATGAAACCTTTGAGGAAATCGACAACCGCATTTTTTCCGTATGGTGCGACGCGCAACACGGGCAGCGCTATACCCACAAGGTCTGCACCGAGCGCCAAGGCTTTGGCCGCGTCTAGTCCCGTTCTTATGCCTCCGCTCGATATGACCGGCACGTCCACGACCGACGCCACCTCAGCCGTGCATACTGCTGTCGGTATGCCCCAGTCCCAAAAAGTGACCCCTAGACCTGATTTCTTCTTCGCTCTGAATGTCTCGACCCCCGCCCATGATGTACCGCCCACTCCACTTACGTCAAGTGCTGCCGCGCCCGCGTTGACGAGCTTCTTTGAGACATCTGCGTTCAGACCGCTTCCTGTCTCTTTTGCTATCACAGGCACGTCCAATCCGCCACAAACCTCTGCGAACTTGCTCAGACTGCCACTATACTTTGGCTCCCCCTCCGGCTGCACTAGCTCCTGGAGAGGGTTCATGTGAATCGAGAGGGCGTCAGCATCAATCATCTCGACCGCTTTGCGCGCCTCCTCCACTCCATAACCCTGCACGAGCTGGGGTACTCCCAAGTTACCGACCAAGAACACGTCCGGCGCCACTTTTCTGACCTTGTATGTGCTCGCTAACCTGGAGTCCTCTATAGCTGCCCGCTGGCTGCCGACGCAAAACGCTAGGCCGAGCTCTTGCGCTGCGGAAGCCAGCGCAAGGTTTATTTTTTTGCCTCGCTCGTTCCCACCAGTCATCGCGGATATTATGACCGGTGCATTAAGCTCAGCGCCAAGAAACGATGACTTCGTGTCTATTTGATCTATGTCGAGCTCTGGGAGAGCTGAATGTACAAACTCGACATCTCCGAAACCAGTCCCCTTGCCCTTGGCCTCGACATCTTGCCCCAGACACACATTCAGATGATCGATTTTTCTGCCAACGGTTTTTCTTACCATCCCACTACCTCCTTGCTATCACAGTGCCTAGCCCACGCTCACCCTTAACTGCTCTTTTCAGCACGCCTGGTTTAGTCGCATTCACGATTTCAGCCTCGACCCCGTGTTCAGAAAGCGTCAAAAGTTCCCTGACCTTGTTTTCCATGCCACCCGTGACGTCCTCTCCCTCCGCTGCACCCAACGACGCGACGATGTCCTTGTCCGCGGGGGTTATCCTTCGTACAAGCCTGGCGCGTTTGTCCTTTTTAGGGTTGGCAGTGTAGACTCCGTCCACGTCGGCGCCCAATATGACCCTAGAAGCGCAGAGTTCCCTAGCGAGGTATGACACTATCTGATCGCCCGAGAGTATGCTCATCCCCCTACTCGCGTCCGGCACGACGTCCCCGTAAAGGACCGGGATGAGCCCGAGTTCGAGCATTTTTCGGACCGGTGTGAGCTCCATCGACCGAATCCGTCCTTCATCTACAACTGTACAGGCTGAAGGCTGTACCGCTATCGCCGGGAGGCCCGCTCCATTCAGTGCCTCGACAACCTCGGCATTCAAACACTCCATGGCCCTGTGGGTGAGCGACAGACCAATCAACTGTTTCTTGTCCTTGTATCCCTCAGCAATCCTGTACTTCGCAGCGAGTGGGTGCCCAAAAGACCCGCCCCCGTGCACGACCAGCAACGGTCCCTTCGCTGCCGCGAGCTCGTGCGCGAGTCTTTTCAGGACTGTTCTATTAATAGAGAACTGTCTGCGCTTATCCGTGATCACGCTGCCGCCAAGCTTCACGATTAGGGTTTCCATCTTAAACGCCCTCGAGCTACCTCTCTTGTACATTTACTTAATAACAATCGCTCCGTATCCGACTGCATCCGAAGCTGGTCGAATATCATAAGAAGTCGCGTACTTGAGGAGCTTAGCCGATTTGGCTACACCTTTCAGAGCAAAAAGCATGCTGACCACGCTCCCGACCCCACACATTGATATTCCTTGTTTAGTAACCGTCTCCGACAATTTAGTAGGGGAAAGTTCCAGAATGGTTTTTATAGCCAGCTCATCCTGCTTTCTCGCAAACTCATCGACACGTAGTCCTCCAGGCGGGACTTGGCCGTAACTGGGGCCTGCGTGGGTGAAATCGGTTGCTGCTAATACCACGGCATCTGTACCCTTAATCGCTTTGCCGATTTTCTTTCCGGCTTCCTCGGCCTTATCCATATGTTGAGAAGGTACGTATACAGGGACGAATTTGATGTCAGGGTTCATATGTTGCAGAAAAGGAAGTTGCATGCCAATCGCATGCTCGTCTGCATGTACATCTGAATTTTCCTCGATGTGTATCTTTTTCGCCAGCTCCTCATCCACCGATACTTTTCCCAATGGGGTGATGAAAGTTTCGGTAGTTGTCACAGCATCGTCATACCCGACGTGATCGCCGCCAATGATAACAAAAGTTTTGGGGAACCCGTCTTCCGCCAAAGCGCTGAAAACGTGAGCTGCGACTGGTCCGGAATATTCATACCCTGCGTGTGGAACAACGGCTCCTTTTATGTCTCTCCCACCTTCAGCGTTAAACCGTGGAACTTTTCCCGGACCCAACTTGTGCGTATAACATCTTTCGATTTGTTTCAAAAGTGCTGACCTTTCCTGTACGATGGCAATCATCTCAAAACGCGAGGGATACCTCAACTATTCACCGCCGGCCTTGGTCTCAAACTCCTCCACCGGGACCTCGAAAGGTGCCTCGGGCGCGAGTTCCCCGCGCTCTCTGAGCACCTGGCGTGCCAGGAGCCAGTAGACCAGTGCCAGTGCCTTCCGCCCTTTGTTGTTCGTCGGGATGACCAAGTCCACATCAGCCGTCTCATTGTCCGTGTCGCAGAGCCCTATCACCGGGACGCCGACCTGGGATGCCTCACGTAGTGGCTGCTCGTCAGCAAATGGGTCTGTGACCACGAGCGCTTCCGGCTCGATGTACCCTTCGTATTTGGGGTTTGTGAAAGTCCCGGGGATGAACCTGCCGACCATATGCCCCATCTTCGTGACCTCGCCGAATCGCTGCGCTGGACGCTGCCCGTACTGTCTTGCTGAAACCACTATAACGTTCGACGGCTCAAACCTCGCCAAAAATTTCCCGGCCACCTTTATCCGCTCATCCGTCTTCCTAACGTCCAGCACGTAGAGTCCATCCGGACGAACCCGGTAGATGAATGATGCCATCGCCCCAGTCTTCTGCCGCGTGCCTATGTGCACGCCGCTGGCCAGATATGTGTCAAAGTCGATTAATCCGACTAAGCCTTCCCCAAACTCCGCCGCGCTCATCTAAATCTGCCCATCTTCGCCTTGGTTCCTAATTGCTCCTCGATTCTAATCAACTCATTGAGCTTGGCTAAACGCTCGCCTCCGACGACGCCCGTCTTTATAAGTGGACATACCCATGCCACGGCCAGATGAGCTATCGTGTCGTCGGCTGTTTCTCCCGAACGATGAGAGATCGCAGGAACGTATCTGTTTTTCTTCGCTAGCGTAATCGCTGCGAGGGTGTCACTGAGCGTCCCTATCTGGTTTGGTTTTATCAGCACGGCGTTCGCTGCCTTTGCCTTTATGCCCATCTGGATCCGCTTTACGTTGGTCACGAACAGGTCGTCCCCGCATATCAGACAGTCCTTCCCGACCTTGCGCGTGAGCTCAGCGAACCCCTCAAAATCCTCCTCGTGCAGCGGGTCCTCGACGAAAAAAAGCTTGTAAGTTTTAATCAGATCAATCACAAAATCAATCTGCTCGCCAGGATCTCGTGACCTTCCCTCACGTTCGTAGATATACTCCTGCTTTGCTTCATCGTAGAGGCTACTCGCTGCGAGGTCCATGGATGGTCTAACTTCGAACCCGACTTCGTCACTGGCCTGCTTGCATGCCTGTGCCACCGCCTCCATCGCCTGCAGGCTGTCGAGATTTGGTGCCCAAGCTCCTTCATCTCCCTTCCCGCCAGTGAAAGTTTTGTCCTTGCGCTCTATCGCTGCTCTTACCTTTTTGTGAACTTTTGTGTTCGCGAACGCCGCGTCGACGAATCTCTTCGCACCGATCGCTACCGCCATGAACTCCTGGATGTCCGGGGCCATCTTGCCAGCGTGCGCCCCGCCACCGAGCACGTTGCCGAGCGGGTAAGGTAAGTGAAACGCCCCATCGCTTCCGAGGTATTTGTAAAGAGGTATCCCGAGCGATGAAGCCGCAGCCTTTGCCACCGCCATAGATACGGCCACTGCAGCGTTTCCACCCAACTTGGAGAAATTGGTGGTACCATCTATCTCATGGAGGAGTGAGTCGATATTATCCTGCCTTTCGGGCGATTCTCCGACCAGTTTAGATGCGACAACTTTATTCACCATATCGATTGACGCGTCTGGACCGCCGCTCGGGAACGCCATGACCTCGTGTTTTCCTGTACTGGCTCCGCTGGGGGCAGCTGCCCTGCCGAAGCCTACCGCTTTCCCTTCCACCGACACTTCCACTTCGATGGTCGGGTTTCCGCGGCTGTCCAATATCTTTCTCGCCACGATTTTCTTGATACTGGGTTTCTGCAAACTTTCACCTATCCGACATAGCAATCAATGCTTAAAAATATCTTCTATTTATAAAGGCGGGCAAAACTAGCGTTCAAGGGCTCTAAACTACGTTATCCACTCGTGGGTGACGAACGACACTTCCCCGCTCTCGTCAATGACAGCGCTTCCATGGCCCCAATTGTTGGATAGATAAAGGGTATAACCATCATAATAGCTGAACGTGTAAGTGTTCCCGACCTTTACAATCCCGAACGGTACAATCTTATTGACGTGGGTGTTGCCTAGATGATCCTCAGCGAAGGGCGAGGTCACGTCCTTAAGGGCGATAGTTGACATCGCTTGCTGTTCATCGGTGGTACTTGCAGTGTACTCGTTTTCAACTGCTATCTGGTTTGTCGAGTTATCGTATATGAATACTATGGATTTCTGGTCGTTCACGACAACTCCTGCGGCGAAGTTCTTATTCTCAACGTCCTCAGCTGGCACGCAGAAGTAGACCTCAACGCTGTCCTGAGATACGCCTTCCCTGGAGGCGATTGCGGATTTGACCCTAGCAAGCGGCATTTCCAAAGTTGGTTTTCCGGCCTGCTGGTTCTCCTGAGGACCGGGCGGGGCGTACTGCATGCCAAGATAAACTACTACCACACAAACAATGACGATGACGACGGCGGCACCCACAACAGCGCCTATAATACGTTTGTCTATTGTCCCAGCCTCTTAGAAGCCTAGTTTAGGGATGTTTAAATAGTTATGCGGATTTTTTGAATCAAAAAGTGTTCTACGCATCTACATCTATATGTTGAATGCTGTTCCTGTGTCGCCGTCGAACTGCTGAGGCGCGTCGTTACCACTGTAGGGGTAGTCCGACGATGCCCAATTGAATGCCTGTTCTGCCGTGGTGAAGCTCTGTCCAATCAGCCCGCGCTCCAAGTACCAGTACGTCCAGGCGCCGTTGTTGTACGAGGACTCGTCGTAACCATAGCCAGCTCCTGTAGATGTGGTCGTCATGTACCGCTTCGCGGAATTCACCGATTGATTCATCCCACCGGAGAAGCAAGAGTCGAAGAAAACGAAGAGCCTGCCGGTGTAGCCTGACAGCAGACTCTGCAGCTCC
>CAYMXQ010000017.1:0-1049 GCA_964394495.1 Hadarchaeota archaeon (SeqCode) | reverse complement strand
CGTAGCAGCAGTAGGCGTGGGCATCTCCCGGCGAAGCATCCGTCCCGTGACCTGAGAAGACGAGCACGAGGGTACCATTTGCACCCGCCTGATTAGCTGCGTTGGTTATGGCCGCCCGGACGTTCGCCTCGGTCGCCTGTGAGTTAGTCAGGAAAGAGCTTATCGTATATCCTTCCCCGGATAGATAGTTCCTCCAGTCCTGAGCATCGGCTACGGCATAACGCAGATCATTAATCCTCGCGTAATCGTTTATACCAACGATGACTGCGACATTGTTTGTTGGTGTGACTGGCACCGCTGCCCCTGTTTCAACCCGGTCAACTGTGAATCCATAAGCCGTAACTGAGCCGTCTGTGGCCAGCCCAATTTTTATCGTGCTTCCGTCCACCCACGAGGTCCAATGATCACGGCGACTTCCCGTATAACTCTCTATCAAGTTGCCGTCCCCATCGTAGATGTACACATAGTCCCAGTTATTTTCGGTATCCAGTTGAGTGAAGTGTGCCCTTATTCGACCTGCTCCTGAACGTGTGATGGTCCAAGTCCGGTTGAAGTTATTAGCATAGGAGTGCGCAGACTCAGCTTCAACACCTGCACTTGTCACCGAAACGTTGAGCGAGTAAGTCCCAGAGCCGCTGTATCGGTGTACGCGGACATAGTGGACTCCCGCAGAAGTCGCCTCATAGGAAACCGTATCGGTCTGGCTCCCGCTGAGGAGAGAGGAGTCCACTTCAGTCTGATTTGATGAATATAGATATAGGTCGAAGTCTGAGCCAGATGGTGGCACGAGGTTGGCGCTTATCGTTGCACCGACCGACCCAACTTGAACCTTGTAGTAGTCATCTGTATCAGTGCCGTCCACGTAACCTGTACCTGTACCAGTGCTAATCATCATAGATTGAGCAAAGCTACTACCTGCATCTTGGCCAGAGTTCCAGTCGTTTTGAGCGGTTCCGCCTGTGACTGCGATGGTCATGGAGTAGATGCCCTGGCCGCTGTAGCGGTAAACGTAAATGTAGAAGTAGCCCGATGAGGTCGCGGTATATGTC
>CAYMXQ010000016.1:15647-16015 GCA_964394495.1 Hadarchaeota archaeon (SeqCode) | reverse complement strand
CCCGCTCGTCGCTGGCGTTCAACTCTAGTAGATTCTGACGCCACCCATCTTCGAACATCTCACGCGCTATGCAGAGAGCAGCCGTCGTCTTGCCAGTTCCTGCGGGGCCGGCGAAAAGGAGGTGGGGCAGTATCTTCTTGTCTACAAAGCTCTGGAGCCTGCTCACAATCTCCTGCTGCCCGACCATCTCGCTGAGCTTATGTGGCCGGTACTTCTCGACCCATATCTCCTCGGCTTCGACCATCTACGCACGCCCGAGTTTCTCCCGCATGATTTTCTTGGATGCCTTTCCAAACGATCCGATGAGGCTGTCGAGCATCTTTTCCACGACCTCCCTCTCGAACCTCCTGCGGGAAACCTTGACTTTG
>CAYMXQ010000016.1:0-15637 GCA_964394495.1 Hadarchaeota archaeon (SeqCode) | reverse complement strand
ACCCTTGCTTATGCTGGAGCAGAGCAGACCTAGCTTGCACAGGGAGTTCATGGCGGCGTTCACGGCTGAGCGGTTCACGTTGTGTTTGTTTTTGATGAGCGTGTGTACCGTACGGGCGGTGGCATGTTTTTCCCGCCACATTATCGCCATTATCTCCGATTCGAGCTGGCTCAGGACTGTCTGAAGCCCCGCCTTGTTCGGTCTATACTCGGTCCAGCTGAACAAACCAACCACCAAAACGTAAACGTGAGTCATCTTAAGGTAATAAAAACTTTAGCCCACGAGATTTTTAGGCGCAAACTCAAACTAGGTTCAGGTTCACCAAATGATCCAACCTGCTGCGAAAGTCTACGACGCGAAAAAATCCGAGTGCGAGGTCCAGGAGTGGTGGCGGGCAAGCGGCACATACGAGAAGGTGAAGCAGTTGCGCTCCGGCGCCAAACCCTGGTACTTCCTCGACGGCCCTCCATATGCCAGCGGTTCCATCCACTTGGGGACGGCTTGGAACAAGATAATCAAGGACACCATCCTCCGGTACAAGACCATGCGCGGCCTCAACGTCCTGCGCCAGCCAGGATGGGACTGCCACGGGCTCCCCATCGAGGTGAAGGTCGAGGAGAAACTCGGGATTAAGACGAAAAAGGACATCGAGCAGAAAATAGGCGTCGATAACTTCATCAATAGCTGCAAACAGTGGGCCCTCGAGCACGTGGCGCTGATGACCGAGCAGTTCAAGCAGTTGGGCGTCTGGATGGACTGGGACAAGCCGTATATCACGTTCACAAACGACTACATTGAATCCGCCTGGTGGACGCTCAAGCGGGCCTACGAGCAGGGGCTGCTGCGGAAGGACATGCGCGTGATTCACTGGTGCCCACGCTGCGAGACTGCCCTGGCGGAGCACGAAGTCAGAGGAGAGTATTATGATGTCCAAGACCCATCGCTCTTCGCCCGTTTCAAGCTACGCGACCGCCCGAACGAGTACTTACTGATATGGACGACCACGCCCTGGACCCTACCGGCGGATGTCGCTGTCTGCGTACATCCTGGGTACGAGTACGCCAGGGTGGCCACTGGCAATGATATCTACATCTTGGCCAAACCCCTGGTAGAGAAGGTCATGAACGAGCTCGGAATCAGTGGGTACAGTGTGCTCGGCTCAGTCACCGGGAGAGAGCTAGAGGGGCTCAAGTACGAACACCCTCTCATCGACGAGGTCCCGAAACAGCGGGAGTACGTGGAGCATCACCGCGTCATCTGCGGCGAGCACGTCACGCTTGAGGATGGAACCGGATGCGTTCACACGGCCCCAGGGCACGGCGAGGAGGACTTCGTAGTTGGGGCGAAATACAGACTGCCGGTGTTCAGCCCCGTTGGCCCGGACGGAAAATTCACCGAAGAAGCTGGGAAATATTCCGGCATTTTCGTGAAGAGCGCCGACCCAGTTATCCTCGAAGACCTGCGCCAAAAAGGTACGCTGATGAAACACGGCACGATTACGCACTCCTATCCGCACTGTTGGCGGTGCCAGACGCCTCTACTCTTCAGGGCGACCGATCAATGGTTCCTGAGGGTAGGGGAGGTAAAGCCGGTCATCCTCAAGAAGAACGCCGAGCAGGTCAAGTGGGTGCCGGACTGGGTAGCCACTCGCTACGCGAACGGTGTAGAGTCCGTTGGGGACTGGTGCATATCGCGCCAGCGCTACTGGGGGATTCCGCTCCCAATATGGGTCTGCGAGAGATGCAAGAGCGTGACGGTAATCGGTGGACTGAGGGAGTTAGCGAGCCTGTCACGGGGGCCGATTGGTGATATTGACCTGCATCGCCCTCACGTCGACCAAGTGGTGCTCAGGTGCGCGAAATGCGGCGGGGAGTCCAGACGAGTACCAGACGTGCTTGATGTGTGGTTTGACTCCGGTATAGCCTCCTGGGCTAGCCTTGGATATCCAAAACGGAAAGATTTGTTCGAGCAGCTTTGGCCGAGTGAGTTCATAACGGAGGGCGAGGACCAGGTGACCAAATGGTTCTACAGCCAGCAGGTCGCCTCGGTTGTGGCATTCAACCAGATCCCGTACAAGCAGGTTTTGATGCACGGGTTCGTGCTCGACGAACACGGACGGAAGATGTCGAAATCGCTCGGGAACGTGATCGAGCCCCAAGAGGTCACCAACAAGTACGGGGCGGATGTGCTGCGGTTCAACATGCTCTCGGCGAACCCACCATGGGAGGACCTGAAGTTCAACTGGGACGCTGTGGAAACCGTGAGCAGGATGCTCAATGTCCTGTGGAACGTACACGTTTTCGCGACCACTTACATGTCCCTTGACGAGTTCAACCCCGCAAAAATCAACATGAGCGTCGTGCGCGCGAATTTCATGCCTGAAGACCTATGGATGATCTCCAGGACAAATAGCACCACTCTGGAAGTAACCAAAGCGCTTGAGGAGCTCGACCTGCACCATGCATCCCGGGCCATCGCGAACTTTGTGCTTGAGGACCTGAGCCGTTGGTACGTTCGCCTAGTGCGGGAGAGAGTCTGGGTTGAGAAAGACGACCCACGAAAGTTGGCCGCATACGTCGTTCTGTACCAAGCGATGCATGTTCTGATAAGATTGCTCTCTCCATTCATGCCACACGTGAGCGAGGTGATCTACCGAGACCTTGTCAAATCCGTCTCACAGGCACCGGAGAGCGTGCACATGCTGCCTTGGCCATCGGCGGACGAAAGCGTGGTCAACGCTACGCTTGAGAAGGGGATGAACGTGGTCCGTGGATTTGTTGAAGCCAGCGCAGCCGTCAGGCAGCAGGCCAAAATCAAGCTTCGCTGGCCTGTGCAAAAAGCGGTGGTCCAGCCCTCCACACCCGAGCTTATGGCCTCCCTTAATCCACTGAAGGGACTTCTCCAAGACCAGCTAAACTGCAAGGAGCTGGTGTTGGTCGGCCCAGGTGAGGACATCTGCGTGAGGGTGCCAAAAGGATCGGCAATGGAGACCGAGTTCGGCAAGATAGTAATAGACACAGAAATCACGCCAGAGCTCAAGGCGGAGTGCATAGCGCGTGAACTCGTCAGAAGGCTGCAAACGATGCGCAAGGAGATGGACCTTGGGATGGAGGAACGCATCGATGTCTATGTCGGTGTCAAAAACGAAGGTAACTTGAAGCTCCTGGCAACCCAGCAGAACTACATCTCACGCGAGGTCAGAATCAGGGACCTAGACATCACCAAGGCGGAAAACGTCGTTGGGGAGGGTTACCTAAAGGATTGGAACGTGGACGGAGACAGCTTCAGACTGCTGATCAAACGCTTGTCCGCTTAGCACCTGCACGATGACTTTTTCTTTTTTACTGCACGCTTTGCCATGACTCAACCCTCCGTCACCATCTTTTCGACACGCTTGAGGATCGCGCCCTCGTATTTGGTTATCAGGCCCTGTCTGAGGCGCTCCAGATACTTTATTTTGATCGTGAATTTGCGGATCATTGTGGCCGTTATCATCATCGGGACCGCGAGTGCAATTACCAACAACGGGATCCAAACGTTGTACGTCGACGACAGCGTTTTGGCATCCATGATTATAATGGCTAGTAAGAACATCGACAACCCTAATACCCAACACGCCATCCCGAACTTTAGCATCCGCTTTGAGTAAACCCACTGGAGCTCGTGGAGGCGATGCAGCTCCCGGTCCGCGGCCTGAAGCTGTCGTTTTAAATCCATGACCTTTTGGGGCGATGCTTTTTCCTTTGGCATGGAATCAATTCTATAATCTATATTTGAACGGATTTATAGTTAATACACGTCCTAAATTTAAAGGGGAAATTAGTGGGTAAAACGTCTGAGTTACCGGGCTTTTACAAGCTTAGCCCGGAGGAGAGGTTGAAGGCAGTTCAGGAGTTCGCAGGGCTCAGCGATGAGGAGGTTGGGCTCCTACGCAAGACCGGCGCAATCGATCTCGAGCAAGCTGACAGAATGATTGAAAACGTCATCGGGACAACTGTATTTCCGATTGGTGTAGCGACGAATTTCCTCATCAACGGCAGAGAATACCTCATCCCGATGGCTACGGAAGAACCTTCGGTCGTGGCAGCGGCATCAAACGCCGCCAAGATGGCCCGCCCCAAGGGAGGTTTTCGCACCGAAAGCACCCCACCTGTGATGATAGGGCAAATCCAGCTCGTGAACGTCAAAAACCCCACTGAGGCGATAAAGAAGATTCTCGACGAAAAGAAGCGAATCCTGGCCAAGGCTAATGAGCAGGACCCGGTGCTGGTGAAATTCGGCGGTGGGGCCGTGGACCTACAAGTGCGAATCATCGAGACACAACTCGGCCAAATGACGATAATCCACCTGCTAGTCGACGTCCGTGACGCGATGGGGGCAAACGTGATAAACACCATGTGCGAGGCCATCTCGCCCATTATAGGGAAGCTCACAGGAGGCAGAGTTTTCCTCCGGATAGTCTCAAACTTGGCCACCTCTCGTCTGGCCAGGGCCAATGCCACGTTCTCAAAAGAGGCGCTCGGCGGCGATAAGGTGGTAGACGGAATCCTTCAGGCCTACGCTTTCGCGGCGGCCGATCCATACCGTTGCACCACGCACAACAAGGGAGTGATGAACGGGGTTATCGCTGTGGCACTGGCGACGGCGAACGATACACGCGCGCTTGAGGCCGGGGCCCACGCATACGCGGCGATGGGCGGAACTTATAAACCGTTGACCCATTGGAAGAAAACACCTGACGGCAATCTTGAGGGTAACATCGAAATTCCAGTTGCCGTCGGGATGATCGGGGGGGCTACGGCTGTGCACCCCATAGCGAAGATCTGTAGAAAGATAATGGGTGTGAAGTCGGCGCGCGGACTTGGAGAAGTCATGGCTGCGGTGGGGTTGGCGCAGAACTTAGCGGCGATGCGAGCGCTGGCTACGGAAGGCATCCAGAGCGGGCATATGAAGCTACACGCCCGAAACATAGCTGTGATGGCGGGGGCAACGGGCGAACTTATAGATAAAGTGGCTGCGCGGTTGGTCAAGGAGCGAAAAGTCAGGGTCGACCGGGCGAAAGAGATACTTGAAGAGACGCGAAAGCGCTGACACTCTCAAAATCCCTTTAAGTGCGGAACCTGCAATTATCTCGGGGGCCGGGCGTGGAGCTGAATTTTGAGCACATGGTAGGCAGGATTATTACGGAGTCTAAGCTGAGCCATGACGATCTTATGGCCCGCATCCACGGCAAACAGAAGGAGCTCGGAGGCTTCGTGACTATGGAAGGCGCTGCGAATATTATCGCGCGCGAGTTGGGAATCGTCTTTGAGCACAGGGAGCCTGAAGTCAGGCCTTTGCACATCGAGGACTTGATCCCTAGTATGTCCAGAGTAGACATCGTCGGGCGCGTGGTGCGTATACGGGAGCCCCGGGAGTTTCATCGCACCAACGGAGCGTCAGGCCTCGTGGGGAGCTTGTCGTTGCAGGATAGGACAGGATGGATTAGGCTCACGTTGTGGGACGATAAGACCTCGCTGATCAAGGAGGGAAAAATTAAGAAGGGGGACATAATCCGGGTCAGGAATGCGTACGTTCGAGAGGGGTTAGACAAACAACCGGAGCTGAGCCTTGGGACACGGGGCACGGTTGAAACGAGCCCGGATGACCCGCGCGCTGGAGAACTCCCCCTACCGACTGAGAACGGTGTAAAAATAGGCGAGTTGACGCGGGGGATGGGTGAGGTGGACGCGTTAGGCAGGGTTGTAGCGGTAAGCGAGTGCAGGACCTTTGAACGCCCCGACAAAACGACTGGCAAGGTCTCAACCCTAATACTTTTGGACTCAACTGGACAGGTTCGGGTATCACTCTGGAACGAATGGGCAGAGCTTGCGGAGAGTTTGAAACGTGGAGACATCGTGAAATTGGAGAACGCTACGGTCAGGCTAGGTCTAGGCAACCGCGTTGAGTTGAGCATCGACTCCCGTGGACGCTTGATTTCATGCCCCCAAGAAGCATCTGAGATACCGGAGCTGACCGAACGCCCGCTGAAAATCAGTGAGATTGAGGCCGATATGCCAACCCTGGACCTGGCAGCGAGGGTCCTGAGAAAAATTCCACCTCGCGAGTTCAAGCGGGCCGATGGGTCAACCGGTAAGGTCGCCAGCGTCATATTTGCGGACGAGACCGGCAACGTCCGAGCCTCATTCTGGGGGGCCGCCTCGGAGCTGGTACAAAAAATTCAGCCAAACGACGTTGTGCTCATTAGAAACGCCTACTCACGCACTGGCTTAGGCGGAAGGGTCGAGGTCCACACCGGTGGGGCCACCCGGGTTGAGGTCAACCCTTCTGGAGTTAGCGTGGGTGAGCCAAAGTCCGGCCCACTGAAAATAGGGGAAATCGAACCGAACATGGACGCCGTAGAGGTCGTGGGAAGGGCCACGGAAGTCATGGGACCACGCGAGTTCACTCGACCTGACGGGAGAAAAGGAAAAGTCGCATCGATCATTATTGGCGATGAAACCGGCACCCTCAGAGTTTCGCTCTGGCACGAACAGGCCGATAAAGCAGGGGAGATAAAGGCGGGTAATGTCCTGAGATTGACCAACTGCTACAGCACGCTCGGCCTCTTCGGACAGCCCGAACTTCACCTAGGCATGCACGGGCATATCGAGATCAACGCTGCGGAGGAAGGACTACCCCCCACGGAGGCGCTTGAGGCAGTGGCGCCAAATCTAGTGAAGATTGCCGAAATTGAAAATGAAGGCATGCGGGTGCAGGTACGTGGGACGGTGGTGCAGGTCTTCCACCGCAGGCCAATATTCGACGCTTGCCCGAACTGCGGCAGGAGCCTAGGAAGCGCGGACACGGGCCTGTTCTGCGAGGAGTGCGGAAAGGTGGTGACGCCGGAGCACAGAGTCATCCTCAGCTTCCTGTTGGACGATGGCACCGACAACATCCGAGTGGTCCTGTTCGGCAAGGTTGCGGAGCGCTTGCTCGGCATGGATGCGAAGCAGGTGCTAGAGCTCTTCAAAGGCACGCCTGACCTCGCCGATTTTTACGATAAACTGGCTCTAGTCGGGAAAGAGCTGGTTGTGACCGGTACGACAAGGCAGGACAAGTATCTCAACCAGCTCGAGCTCAGGGGCTCAGATGCGCAGGTCCCGGACCCCAAGGAAGAGGCAAGGCTAATCCTCGAAAAGTTAAAAGAGAGGGCAGGGAAAAATTAATGGAGGCATAACTTGGCAGGACAAACCAAGCAGACGATCGATAAACTGACTGGAGTGGGTGAAGTCACGGCCGAGAAGCTTCGCGAGGCCGGTTATCGCACGGTTGAATCGCTGGCCGTGGCGACGGTGGCAGAGCTCCGCGAGGTCGCAGAGATCGGCGAGACGCAGGCGAAGAAGATAATCTCCGCCGCCAGGGAAGCCGCTGAGATCGGGCTATTCGTGACCGCAGACAAAGTGCTCGAGCGCAGGGAGAAGCTAGGGTTGATATCGACAGGCAGCCCGCAGCTCGACACGCTGTTGGGCGGAGGCGTGGAGACTCAAGCCGTGACTGAGGTCTTCGGTGAATTCGGGTCCGGGAAGACCCAGCTCGCACACCAGCTCTGCGTCAACGTGCAGCGCCCGCCAGAGCAGAAGGGACTGAACGCGAACGCGATCTACGTGGACACGGAGAACACCTTCAGGCCTGAACGAATCCGAGACATGTCCGTAGCTCTGGCCCTCGACCCGGTAAAGGCCCTCCAGAACATATTCTACATAAGATCTTACAACACCGACCAGCAGCTCCTGATAGGCGACAAGACGGAGGCGATAGTAGAGGAGAAGAACGTGAGGCTGGTAGTGATTGATTCCCTCACCGCTCATTTCAGGGCGGAGTTCACCGGAAGGGGGATGTTGGCCGACCGCCAGCAGAAGCTTAACCGCTACCTCATGACCCTGCACCGCATAGCCGATCTGCATGATCTGGCCGTTCTGGTGACGAACCAAGTGATGGCCAGGCCGGACGTTTTCTTCGGTGACCCAACCCGGCCCATCGGCGGGCACGTGGTTGCACACTCGGCCACTACCCGCATATACCTCAGGAAGTCCAAAGCGCCAAAGCGGATCGCGAGGATCTTCGACAGCCCGAACCTCCCTGAAGGAGAAGCGGTGTTCACGATCACCGAGCAAGGGATAAGGGACTAATCGGGTGGTAATCTGATCCGGCTTATTGCTGTCGACATAGATGGTACTTTGACGTTCAAGGACCGGAAGCTTGACCTGACCGCGGTGGAGGTCATCAGAAAGGCCGAGAGCTCAGGTGTGCAAGTGTCGATCTCAACGGGCAACATACTTGCGTTTGCGGAGGCGGCCGCGATCATGATGGGGGCATCAGGTCCTATGATAGCGGAGGACGGGGGGATAGTGTTCGATCAAGCGACCAAGCAGGAGCACCTTTTGGGCGATCGAGTCGAGGCCGACAAGGGGCTTGCTGTCCTAGAGCAAGAATTCGGCCCATTAAAGCAGACCAGGAGCTCTCCCGCGCGCCTCACAGGTCTGACGCTCGAGCGCACGATCTCCGTGGAGGACGCCCGGAGGGTCCTAGCGCACCATGGCCTACAACTAGCCGTGGTCGATTCCGGGTTCGCGATCCATATACGAAGCCCAGATGTCAACAAGGGGAACGCCCTCCGCAAAGTCTCTTTGATAAAGCGGGTCCCTCTGGCCGAGATAGCCGCAATCGGCGACGGTCCAAACGACGTTGAGATGCTGAAGGTGGCCGGAATCAGTTTTGCCGTGGCTAATTCGCCGGATGAGGTTAAGCGCGCATGCACCCACGTCACGAAATCGACATATGGGAAGGGCGCTGCTGAAGCGATAGAGCGCATCCTCAAGCTTCGCTGACTTTCACGAGCGCTGCGGCGAGTCTCTTGAACTCCCTCGCAGCTGGTGACCTCGGGCTATGCGTGACGACAGGTTCCCCCAACGCCACCAACCGTCTTATCTCCGGGTCCTCGGGGATGGCCGCCAACACCGGAGTCTCGAGAGCGGATTTGACTCCCTCAATCGGGATATCGGATTTGCTATTAGTTGCCCTTGTTATAACTGTCCCGATTATTTTTACGCCGAACCGTTCAGCGACGAGTTTAGTTTTGAGCGCGTTCAAAAGTGAGATTATATCAGGCGTGGATACCAAAATCGCCTCTTGCGCCATAGTTATGGCCGTGATCGCGTCCCGTTCCAATCCCGAGGGAGCATCTATCAACAGAAACTTTGACGTCTTGGACAGCTCGCTCACCACTTTTTTAAGGCGCTCAAGCCTAGCCCGCTGGATTCCCTCCAGCGACACGCCTGAAGGCACGACCCTTACCCCTCCTGGTCCCTTGTAAATCGCATCCGATAGCTTGGCCTCCCC
This sequence comes from Hadarchaeota archaeon (SeqCode), assembly GCA_964394495.1. Classification (GTDB taxonomy): domain Archaea; phylum Hadarchaeota; class Hadarchaeia; order Hadarchaeales; family Hadarchaeaceae; genus B75-G9. The sequence continues at coordinate 6,256 of CAYMXQ010000016.1, read as the reverse complement.
GGCCAAGACGTCGTGGAGGGTCGTCTTCTGCTCTTCCATGCTTAGCATGAGCCCGAGATCCGCCATCATTAGGTCTGCATCCAAAATCACGACGTTCTGCCCGAGCTGTGCCATGGCTACACCGAGGTTCGCCACCACTGTGGTCTTGCCAGAGCCGCCCTTGCTCGAGGCAAACACTATCACGCGTCCCATATAGACCCAACATAATTTTTAGTCGAATGAGCAAATAATTATGTTGTATTGGTGGTAAGAATGAAGATTGGGCTGATCGCTGACCCGCACTCGAACCTCGCCGCATTCAAAGCGGTGCTAGACGACATGCCACGCGTTGACCATATTCTCTGCGCCGGCGATCTCGTGGGATACGCCGCCGAGCCGAATGAGGTGGTTAAACTCGCCAAGTCTAAGCGTCTGCGCACGGTGATGGGGAACCATGACTACGCAGCCGTGACGCGTGACGTGCATGACTTCAACCCAATCGCGACCAAAGCGGCGCTCTGGACCGCAGAAAAACTGAGCGATGAAAACCGTGAATTTTTATCTAATCTGCCAGATCACCTCGAACTGAAATTAGGGAAATACAAACTTTACTTAGTACACGGAAGCCCTCGCGACCCGCTCAAGGAGTACCTCTTCCCGGACGTGCCGAACCAGGAACTCGCTGAGGCCGTGAGAGACGCTGATGCGGATGTGGTGGTCCTCGGCCACACCCACGTGCCAATGAAACGCATGATGATGGGCAAGCTCGTCGTCAACCCAGGTGGTGCGGGGCAGCCACGTGACCGCGACCACAAGGCGAGCTACGCGGTCCTGACGCTCGGCGATGAAATCGAGTTTGAGCTGAAACGGGTCGAGTACGACATCAAAAAAACTGCAAAGAAAATAAACGCCGCAGGATTGCCGGAGGAACTGGCATCGAGGCTATTCTTTGGGTGGTAATATCGTCCCGGCTGACATAGGAGCAGGTGTGGTCACAGCCGTGGATGTGGGCTTGGGCTGCGCTTTCAGCTGCTGAATCGCCAAGACGCGCTCGTTTACCACCATGAAATCTCGAATCGACATCACGGCGCTGAACGGGATCAACGCGTTCCCGCTTTGATCGTGGGGCACACCTGTCAGAATCTCCTTCGTTATCGGCCTGACTAGGAGAGACATAATTCTTCCGTCCTTCTCGTCGAACAGTACGTCTGCGAGCCTGCCAAGCTGAAGACCTCTGTCGGAGATGACGCCTATCGATCGGAGTTTGCTCAGAAGAACCTGTGTCAAGCTATGACCTCTTCTTTAAATTGGAGTTTGGTCTTAAAAAGCTTAGTAGTGCATTTTGGTCCCTTCCTTGGCCAAACTGCCGCTCTTCCTCTCCGTAAAGCTCTCGTATACCTTCGCTGTCTCTGGGGGGACGGAAGGTTTGATGTCTTCCATGGCCTCGCGGAATTGCTTCATCTGAACCTCTTTGCCCTTTATGTCCTTGCGCAGCACACGCATCGCCGCCTCCCTGCACAGCGCTGCGATGTCCGATCCAGAGTAGCCCTCAGTTTCTTTTGCAAGCATTTTGAGGTCGACGTCTTTGGCCAATGGCATATTCTTCGCTTGTATCTTCAGTATCTCCAGACGGGCTTTTTCGTCGGGGGCCGGGACCAGCACAAGCCTGTCGAAACGTCCCGAACGGAGAAGCGCTGGGTCTACAAGATCCGGACGATTCGTCGCTCCTATCACGACAACGTTCTCTAGTTTTTCCAAACCGTCGAGTTCCGTGAGCAACTGGCTTGTCACCCGCTCGGTCACGTGGGAGTCCCCGAACCCGGAGCCGCGTCTGGGCACTAGCGCGTCGATCTCGTCGAAGAAGACTATGGCTGGGGCGGCCATCTTGGCCTTTCGGAAAGTCTCGCGCACGCCCCTCTCTGATTCACCTACCCATTTTGACAATAGTTCTGGACCTTTGATTGAGATAAAGTTCGCCTCGCTCTCGGTCGCCACCGCTCGAGCCAGCAGAGTTTTGCCTGTGCCAGGTGGGCCGTAAAGCAGGATGCCGTGTGGGGGCTCGATTCCGACGCGCTTGAAAGAGTCCGGGTACTTCAGCGGCCATTCAACAGCCTCGATCAGCCCCTGCTTCGCGCGCTCCAGCCCGCCGACATCGTCCCAGTGCACGTTCGGGACCTCGATCAGGACCTCGCGCAACGCTGAGGGTTCGGCCATTCTAAGCGCGTTGTCAAAGTCCTCTTTCGTCACCTGCAGCTTTTCGAGCACCTCGGATGGGATGCTTTTCTCCTCAAGTTTTATCTCAGGGAGAATTTTCCGCAAAGCGCTCATCGCCGCCTCTTTCGCCAGCCCCTCGAGATCGGCGCCGACGAAGCCGTGAGTTATACTCGCGTAACGATCTAGGTCTACGTCCTTCGCGAGCGGCATCCCGCGCGTATGAATCTGTAATATTTCCTTTCGTCCGTCACGGTCGGGGACACCTATCTCTATCTCGCGATCGAAACGCCCCGACCTGCGAATCGCCGGGTCCAGTGCATTTGGACGGTTAGTGGCCCCGATAACGATTACTTTACCTCGTGCCTTTAGCCCATCCAATGCAGTGCAAAGCGTCGCCACCACTCGCCGTTCCACCTCACCGGAAACTTCCTCACGCTTTGGAGCCACCGAGTCAAGCTCATCTATGAACACGATCGATGGGGCATTTTTCTCCGCCTGCTCGAATATCTCCCTCAAGCGGGCCTCCGATTCGCCGTACCATTTACTCATAATCTCAGGACCGTTTATCGTGACGAAATTCGCGCCCGACTCGTTGGCCACGGCCTTCGCTATCAGGGTCTTGCCAGTGCCGGGTGGACCGTGAAGCAACACGCCCTTGGGGGGTTCTATCCCCAGACGGTCGAAGACCTCAGGGTGCTTCAGCGGCAGCTCGATCATCTCGCGCACGCGCTGTAGCTCGCCCTTCAAACCGCCTATGTCCTCGTAAGCCACAGCTGGTATCCTGAGATCCTTGATTTCTACGGCTTCTTGGAGCACTTCGACGTCCGTCCTGTCAGTCACAAGCACCACTCCGGCGGGGTTCGTGTTAGTGACTACGAACTTTATCTCCCCTAATCCAAACGGCAACGCCAATCTTCCGAAGAAGCCCTCCAGAAAGTCAAAACCTTCAAAGTCTCCGCCCATGCGCACCGGCTCCTCGGGAGGATTCGGGGAAATCAGGTCCCCTTTCGTCAGGGGTCTGCCAAGCAGGTTACGCTTGATGATGTCTCCAGATACCATGAACCTCACGTGCGGGTCCGCGGGGGCTATCGTGATCGACTTGGCTTCCTTCACCGCCGCTTTCTTCACGGTGGCCTTTTCACCTATCGATGTGCCAGCGTTGTGGCGAATAAGACCATCAATACGTACTATCTCGAGTCCCTTGTCCTCCGGGGCGCCCTTCACCGCGATGGCACCGGTCGTATGGGACCCGGTGATCTCCACGACATCGCCCTGTCTGATGCCAACACGCTTCATCACAACTTCGTCGATTATTGCAAGACCGCGGTTGACATAGGACTGATGCCTGTTTTCCGCTACGGTCAGCTTAAACTCTTTTTCGGCCATTTCGTCACCTCTCACTCTCGACCAAGAACGTGTGCCAAGCTAAGTGCTTCTCGAACTCTTTAAATACTTTTTCGACCAGCCTGGCGTACTCCTCCTCGATCAACAGGGTGCTCCTGTTCACGAACTCCCAGACGTCATCCGGTATTTCGTCGAGTATCCCCGGTGAGTGGTTACGTCCGGCCTTTGTCGGGTAGTTGTATCCGCAGAGCGCACGGTAGAAGTACGTGGCGGGCGAGCCCCTCGACTTCACGTCCCAAATAATCAGAACTTTTGGCATTTTGCTCACTTGTTGTATTTATAACAAATTTCGCATATATAACGGTTTTGTTATATATATAACAACGCTAGTTACAGTAAGTCGCAAAGAAGAACAAGGAAACCAATAGATAAGTTTTTTAGATTTTTATGTGCTACGTGTCACGCAAAATATGATTCGAAAGATAGATGAATACAAAAAGAGGAGATTACGAAATGGTGAGAGATTGATGTGTTCGATTCTCACTTGCACTACCACAAAAAGGGTTTATGATCCTTTTGACCCTTTATTTTTGCACATTTTCCAAGCCCAAAAAATGGCGCAACTTAGGGGGTGAAAATTGCAAAAATTATAAAAACTAACTTAATTGTAAACTATCAAATATTTTGCTACTTGGGGAAATCCTCGAAAAAAAGGGCGCGGGAGTTCACTTGCTTTGTTCGAGCACAATCTCAATTGTGGACACCTTGATTGTGCCACTTTCGGCTTGAAGCTCTTCGGTTCCAATTTGAATGTTTTTCACAACCAGTCCCTGCAAAAAGCGATTCTTGGTGATCTCCGCTACATCGACGGCCCTGCTGATCGCCTGTCCTCTCGCCTTTAGGGTGACTTCAGGCCCCCCCATGTTGAACTGCGTAATCACTGCCAGCACGTAATTCATCACTGGTTTTATCCCGATGAAGACGACGTTTTCCGCAGCTCTTTTTTCCTTTACCTCAGGTTTCTCTTCAGCCATTGTACCTTGCCTCCTTTGTTTTTGGTCAATCTACTTAGCCCTCGGCCTTCATAAATACCACTTTAGGGGTCGAGGCGCGGTCACGAAATGGTTGAATGTTTACTTTTTAGATTTTTTTAACCTTTTATTCGTTCAATCTTCCTTCTCCCAAGGGCCTGGATGTATTCCACCATGCCCCCTTCGCGCACATCTCCACGGAGGTCTACTGAAATCGGCAACTCGAAGGTCTCGTAGGTCGTGAGGTCCATCAGCTGTGCGTTGTTGACCACGATTGCCAGCACTTGGGCACTTCCTCGCTCGATTATGGGCACTTCGATTTTTGCGCTCGTGGGGCAAACGAGTATCCGTTTTTGGGCGTCAAACAACTCGATCGCGTTTATCTTGGCGTTTGTGCGCCCACGCTTATCCGGCGCCAAGATTGAAAAACCGACGATGCGGCAGGGCTCGCCATCGATTATTATGAAACGCCCTTCCTTCAATTTCCCGACTTCGGTCATCTCCTTCGTCATCAAAACACCTTTCGAGGTTTCTTAATCTGCCCCTCAACTGCATTCCTAAAATCGGGCAAGACGGCCACGAGCGGACCATAACGTGGGCGGAGGCAGGTCACGGCGAAAGCCTCCTTTGCCGCTGATCCATATACTTCCGATAACACGTCGGGCAAAGATACTGCGTTGACGAGCCATCCACCGTTTTAATAACGTGCCTATTCACTCCGCAAATCGAGTACCTCATTTTACCAACATCCCCTCTTGTATTTCACCGCTTGCCTAAACATATGCCGAATGAGATATGGAATGGGGATTTCTTGATAGATATCGGCACGAAAAGTGACTTTAAAAAACAATCAAATATTTTATACTCTGGTAATTATTGGGATCTTGGCAAATGCCGAATCTGTAAGACGAGTATATGTCTTGAGGAACGAATAACACTTCAGCAACTCAACCCTTCAAACTGTTGAGTAATCGGTGAGATAAATGAAAAAGATAGATAAGATATCCAAACTGTTAAAGCGAAGAGGATACAAAGCAACTTCCTCGGCTAGGGGAATATGCATCACGAAACAAACGGGATCTTTCACACAAAATGATATTGAAAAGGTAATATCGTTGTGTGATAAGTATGGTGCCTCTGTATCTACATACAAATTGTGTATAGGTGCAAGGCAAAAAAAGTTGGGTCAAAAACATTGCTCCTCGTTGTAAAATTGGAAACGTGTGGTCAAGTGTTATATCCTCTGAACGCTTTTTCGGGCTTAAAACCGTGGGGGGCAGCGAGGGCGGGTCTGGCAACTAAAATCGCTGCTTTTTTGGGGTGGGGAATTGGAGGGGAAATGAGGGGTCATTAGGTAATAGCCGCGTTTCCACTATCATCTAGACATCTTGTATCTACTCTATCTAAGCGATTAAACATGCTTCTAAAAGCTTATTTCATGATTGCTCATTTCACAATTTTTACTAGTGGGATACTAATGTCGGTGGAGGATTTTGCTTGTTTTTTGAACCGCTCTTTTTACATCTTTTATGTTTTTCACCCCGACGCAGACACCCTTGCCCGACACGAATAGCAACAACACTGCGTGTGGATCTTCGAGCCTGAACACAAGGCCTGGAAAAACCTCCGGCTCATATTCAGCGTTCTCGAAACTACGAGCTATATGCTCAAGATCGAACTTCCTGCCG
>CAYMXQ010000015.1:15904-16323 GCA_964394495.1 Hadarchaeota archaeon (SeqCode) | reverse complement strand
GAGATTGAGCGCATATACTTCGAAGGGCAGATGAAACGCGTGGGCTGGGACCAAATAGGCGGGATAAGTTCGGTCGAAATCCTCAATGATTACATGGATGAAGTCGCTGCGACGGTAAAGGTCAAGAATAAGCACAAGGTCGTGGTAGACTGCGGCAACGGCACAGGGTCGCTCGTTTCCCCCTACCTGTTTCGGAGGCTCGGCTGTAAGCTGACCACGCTGAACTCCCACCTCGACGGTTTCGCTCCTGGTCGCGATATTGAACCTTCACCCGAGAACCTGGAGGAACTGTGCAGCGTCGTGAAGTCCACCGGAGCGAACTTGGGTATCGCGCACGATGGCGACGCGGATAGGGTTGTCGCCGTAGATGAGTTGGGCAGGGTCGCGCAGGCTGATAAATTACTGGCGCTGGTCGCTGC
>CAYMXQ010000015.1:12804-15894 GCA_964394495.1 Hadarchaeota archaeon (SeqCode) | reverse complement strand
CAGGTCCATCGAAAGGGGGATGTGGTCGTGACCACAGTGGACGCGTCCAGTGTCGTCGACGAAAGCGTGGGTAAACGTGATGGCAAGGTCGTCCGGACGCACGTAGGCGACGTGAGCGTGGCCTCTGCCATTAAAGAGCACGGCGCGGTCTTCGGGGGAGAGCCCAGCGGCGCCTGGATATTCCCAGAAGTCCACCTCGCACCGGATGGGCCACTCGCATCGGTCAAAATTTTGGAGTTGATGGACTCGACTGGCAAGAGATTGTCGGAACTACTTAACGCATTGCCAGAATACTCGACGGTCAGGGAGAAGGTGGCATGTCCGAACGAGCGAAAGGAAGAAACGATGAAGAAAATGGAGGCTGGGTTGAAAAAGGGTTTTTCCGGGGTTACAAATGTGCTGACTATCGACGGCGTCAGGCTCGAGTTAGAGGACGGCTGGGTGCTTGTACGACCATCCGGGACAGAGCCTTACATCAGGGTGACGGCAGAGGGCAAGACACATGCCCGCGCGTCGGAGCTCGCGAGCAGAGCAGTGAAGATTTTGAAGCGGGGCATGCAGGGTTGACTTTCAAGTTTTATTAACTTGTCCACAAACTAAATTGGGGTTTGAAGGTGAAAGCGGTAGTCCTCGCGGCAGGAATAGGCACACGGATGCGCCCGCTCACATTCACGAAGCCGAAATTCCTATTGCCAGTGGCAGGGAAGCCTGCGTTGGACCACGTGTTCACGCTCATAAAAAATTCGGGTATGGACGAGGTCGCGATAGTCGTAGGTTACGGTAAGGAGCAGATCATAGACAGGTACGGCGATGGCTCCAAGCTTGGCCTCAAACTTGTTTACCTCCACCAAAAGGAGCTGCTTGGTACGGCGAACGCGGTCTCGATGGCTGAGGACTTCGTCGGCGGCGGGAGATTTCTCGTGATGAACGGCGACACGTTGGTCGACCAAGAATCGCTGAACGCAATCCTGAAGCGCCATGAGATGTTTGGTTCGAGAAAGGATTTTGGAGGGATCATGGCGACGATGGAGGTGGACGACCCGGAGCGGTTTGGGATAGTTTTCCTGAAGGGAGAAAAAATCAGCGAGATAGTCGAGAAGCCGAAACGAGTCAAAAGCAGGCTGGCGAACGCAGGAATATACATCTTCGACCCGGTGATTTTCTACGCCATCAAGAAGACGAAACTGTCCAAGCGGGGGGAGTACGAGCTGACGACTTCCATGCAGATACTGATTGACGAAGGAAAGGCGATCTACACCTCCCCACTGAACATGTGGGCGGACATAGGGCGACCATGGGACCTGCTGGTGGCGAACGAGCACTTTCTGAAGGGGCAGCGCGGAGAGATACACGGCAAGGTCGAGGTCGGCGCCAGCGTGGAAGACAATGTTTACGTGGGGATGAGTTCGCGCATCCGCTCAGGGTCATACATACTCGGGCCGACGTACATCGGTAGGGACTGCGACATAGGGCCGAACTGTTTCATAAGGCCTTGCACGAGCATAGGCGACAAAGTCAGAATAGGCAACGCGGTCGAGGTTAAGAACTCGATCGTCATGGACCACACTAACATCGGGCACCTCTCATACGTCGGGGACAGCGTCATAGGCAGCCACTGCAACCTTGGGGCAGGCACCACAATTGCGAACCTGCGCCTGGACGAGAAACCCATAAAGATGGAAGTGGGTGGAAAGGTCATCAGCAGCGGCAGGCGTAAACTCGGCACGATAATCGCCGACAACGTCAAGACGGGCATAAACTGCACTATAAACGTGGGCGTGAAGATAGGCCCCGATTCAGCTGTCGGCCCTGGGGCGGTAGTCTACAAAGACATCCCGCCCAACACAATTGTCTTCGTGAAGCCAGTGACAAGGCAAAAAAAGTGGAAGCCAGAGGGGCATCCGCATGGCAAGAAAGCTGAGTAAGGAGTTACGTAAGAAATACCCAAAGCTGGCCAAGGAGCTGGGGGGGGAAGGGACAGTTAAGGTTCAGGCAGTGAGGAGCAACGCAGACGTGGCGGAGAAGACAGCGTACAATGTAGAGGGTTACGAGCCCACCGCAGTGGATTTCATCCGGCGCTGCGAAAACGAGGCCCAGGCGCGGGAGATAATAGATTTTCTGGAGGGTAAAGGTAAAATCGAGCCGGACTACGCTAAGCAGCTCCGCTCTCAGCTCACCAAGCATGGGCTAAAAAGCTTCGGCAAGCGAAAGGAGCCGGGCTGTTACGAGCGCGGAGAGATGGGTTGAGGATGCTTGAGCTGGGACTCGTCGGCAAGCCCAACACGGGCAAGACTACATTCTTCAACGCCGTGACCCTCGCCAACGCTCCTGTCGGTGGATATCCCTTCACGACGATCGACGCGAACGTCGGCGTCACGTATGTACGGAGTAAGTGTCCGTGCCGAGAGTTCAAAGCCGCTTGCAACCCGCAGAACTCAAAGTGCGTTGATGGGGTTCGGTACGTCCCCGTGAGGGTGATTGACGTCGCAGGTCTGGTCGAGGGCGCGCACATGGGCTGCGGCCTGGGGAACCGCTTTCTCGATAACCTCCGCATGGCATCAGCGCTCGTCCACATAATCGACGCCGCGGGCGCAACAGATGCAGGTGGCAAGCCCTGTCCTCCGGGAACCCACGACCCAATCAAGGATGTCGACTTCCTAGAGGTCGAGATCAGCATGTGGTTCCGTGACCTGCTCGCGAAGGACTGGCCGAGGTTCGCGCGTAGTGCGAAGTACGAAAAGCTCGACCTGGTTAAGGAGATAGCGAAGCGCATGAGCGGGCTCGGGGTGAAGGAGAGCCACGTGATGGAGGCTTTCAAAAATGCCGCCGTGGACCGGTCAGATCCTGAAAGGTGGGCCGACGACGACCTGCTCAGGTTCGTGACAAAGCTTCGTAAGGCCAGCAAGCCAATGATCATCGCAGCTAACAAATCCGATGCTCCAGAGGCCGACCAGAACATCTCCCGCATCTCCCAGCGCGGATACATGGTCATCCCGACGTGCTCGGAGGCGGAGCTGGTCCTCCGTCGTGCGGCCGAGAAGGGACTTGTGGACTACACTTCGGGTTCAGGCGAGTTCAAAGTCCTCAAGC
>CAYMXQ010000015.1:0-12794 GCA_964394495.1 Hadarchaeota archaeon (SeqCode) | reverse complement strand
GCAGAGAAAAGCGCTCGATAAAATCGCGGCAGTGATGAAAAAGTTGGGCTCAACCGGCGTACAAAAGGTCGTGGACACGGCAATCTACGAGCTTTTGAACCTGATCGTCGTGTACCCGGTCGATGATGAAATCAAGCTCACGGACAAAAAGGGCAACGTGCTCCCAGACGCCTTCCTAGTCCCGAAGGGAACCACGGCCCATGGATTTGCTTACATGGTCCACTCGGAGCTGGGCGAGTCTTTCCTCCACGCAATCGATGCGCGAACAAAACGGAGGCTTGGAGAGGACCACGAGCTAAATGACGGAGATGTCATACGGATAGTCTCGACGAAGGGACGATGAAAGCTGTGCCTCAACTTGACACATGTCTTGTTCTCAAGTCATGGGTAATGGAGTGCCTCTAGAATCGTTAGCGGTCTTTCAGATAAAAGGTCAGCTAACTCCAAAAGGAATTTTTTAGCAAGAGTGTTTTTTAATATTGAGAGCTTGAGCTTGGCTTTTTCGATTAACTCCGCGATTTTTGCTTCAGCATGTCCAAAGGAATCATATTTCGTCAGTATGTCAACTATCCCTTGAGTTTTCCCAGAGGTTTCTCCACTGAGGATCTTTAACAACGTGACCTTATCTCCCTCATCTGCCTCTTGAAGAACGTGAGTTACCATAAATGTTTTCCTACTTCTTAAGATGTCGCTTGTTGGTTTTCCGATTTCGGATGGATTGCCAAGCACGCCGATCACGTCATCGCGGATCTGAAAGGCCGCACCAAAGAACAATCCGTATTCGCTTAGTGCTTCGATTTCCTCTTCGGTCCCGCCTCCTGCTATGGCCCCCGCCTCAAGCGCGCCCTTAAATGCCCAGCCCGTTTTCTTAGCCGCCATATCTAAATACTCCTCCATCGTGCTGTTAGTATCTGAAGGAACGATGTCGAGGTGTTCTCCCTGATCCATAACTATCGATGTTCTGCTGTACACATTCAGGAGCCTCACGACTTTGTCGTTTCCTAACGTGTCAGCTGCCATCGCCAGTGAATTGAACGCCTTAAAGATAAGCAGGTTTCCGGCTAATATCGCTAACGGCACGCCAAATTTGACGTGTACGGCAGGGACCCCCCTCCTCAAATCGTCCCCATCTATGATGTCGTCGTGAATCAAACTGGCCACATGTGCGAGTTCGGCCGCAGCGGCAATTGGCAAGGCTTTTTCTGAGTCTCCACCCACCGCCTCGCAGCCAAATAGGACGAATGACGGGCGGAAAAGTTTTCCCCCCGCATTTATCAAATGCTTGCCTGCACGGTATAGGGTCGACTCCTCGTCACCCATGATCCTATCGATTTCTTCGAACACTTTTGCGTAGTGCTTCTGCGAATACATACGGAGCCATCTCAACTTCTCATCAGGCCCCTCTGATTTCGAACTTCCTTTCGCGAATGGGTGAGTTAATTCCTTTTCCATTTCAGCCTCTCGCAAATTTTACCGCCTTCGTACCGTAACTTAGTTGCTCGCTATATTTATTAGTGAGGAGTATAAAGCAAATGGGTGCGGAGAAATTTCTTATGCAAGGTGAGTGGTTGGTGAAGATATTAGTTGCGGACAAAATCCACGAGGATGGCATCAAGTTGCTCAAGGAGGTCGGGGACGTGGATGTGGCGACCGGTCTAAAACCGCTCGAGCTGCTCGACCGTGTGAAGGACTGCGATGTCATCGTGGTGAGAAGCGCGACGAAGGTTACGGGGGATGTCATAGCTGCTGGCAAAAAGCTAAAGATCATCGCCAGGGCGGGAATCGGGCTGGACACTATAGATGTCAAGGCCGCTGAGGCTCGGAAGATCAATGTTGTCAACGCCCCTGGGGCATCAACCATCGCCGTGGCGGAGTTGGCTTTGGGACTCATACTGTCGTTCGCTAGGCACATACCGCGAGCTGACGCAGGAATGAAACAGGGCAAATGGGAGAAGAAAGAGCTGATGGGCGTGGAGTTACGAGGTAAGACGCTCGGCATCGTCGGCACGGGTAAGATCGGGCAGTCGGTGGGGCACAGGGCGAAGGCTTTCCAGATGAAGATACTTCTGTACGACGTGGTGCAGAATAGGGAGTTCGCTGGGCAGGTCGGGGGGAAGTACGTGGACAAGGACACGTTGCTGCGAGAGTCCGACTATGTCACTTTACACGTGCCGTTTCTACCGGAGACCAAACATATGGTAGGAAAACGGGAGCTGGAGATGATGAAACCTACGGCCGTGCTGATAAACACTTCACGTGGCAAGGTCATCGACGAGAAGGCGTTAATCGAGGCACTGGAGCAGAAGAAGATAGCTGGGGCCTGTCTGGACGTTTATGAGCTGGAGCCGCTGCAGGACAGTCCGCTGCTCAGGTTGCCTAATGTGGTACTCACACCGCACATAGGCGCTTCGACAGCTGAGGCTCAGCGCGATGCGGCTGTGGTGGTCGCTGAAAAAGTAAAGGAAGCCCTTGCTTGAATTGGGTGTCTTAACATGGAGAAAATATCCCGAGAAGTTATGCGTGGTCGAATGCGAGAGTGGCGAAAAGGGCAGGCCATAGTCCGAGTCGAACGTCCGACAAGGGTGGAGAAGGCTAGGGCTCTCGGATACAAGGCTAAGCAGGGCATCATTGTTGTCAGGGCCAGCGCCAGGAAGGGCGGGCGGAGAAAGGCGAGGCCGTCGCGAGGGCGGAGGCCCAAGCGTATGGGTGTTTTGAAAATAGTGCCGAAAAAGAGCATCCAGCTTATCGCCGAGGAGCGAGCGGCTAGGAAGTATCCGAACCTGGAAGTACTGAACTCGTACCCTCTGGGATCGGACGGCACCCGTGAGTATTTCGAGGTCATAATGCTTGACCCGCATCACCCGGCGATACAGAGCGACCCTCAGCTCTGTTGGGTAGCAAACAAATCTCAAAAGGGGCGGGTGTACAGGGGCTTGACGCATTCGGGTAAGAGAGCTAGAGGGCTCACTCGGAAAGGAAAAGGCTCGGAACGTATGAGGCCAAGCGTCAGGGCGCGGGGAAGAATCAAGTGAGCAGATGGGGTTCCCTTTCATTAACGCAGTCGTGAACGTACACATACACGCGACCGAGGACGAAAAACGCGTGATCAGTGCCCTCATGACACTTGTACCAGAGAGCGTGGAAATTAAACATTCCAAGCTCAAGGGGCACCACGGCAACCCAATTATTGGTTTGGAATCTAGGGTCAACCACAAAGGGGCGGTCAAAGAACTTTGGCAGCGCATGGTAGCTAAGCTGCGCTACGGCGAATTCGAAAAGCTACGTGCCGTCATATATAGAATGGTCGATGATTCCTGTAATGTGTATCTCAGGTTAGACAAACAGTCCGCATATGGCGGGGAGCTGGTACTCACCGAGAGCGGGGACTCGATCCACCTCCGACTGAAGGCGGAGGCGTTTCCCGCGAGACGTGAGGTCGCGGTCGAGCTCGTTAAGAAGTTCGTTGAATCGGGCGAGTAGTATGAGGCGCAGACGTAGATACATCGCGTTCGAGTCCGTTGGCGAAACGGAAATACATGAAGTTTTGAGGACGGTAAGTTCTTTGCGCGCCAGCCGGCCTAGAACTGAACAACCAAACTTGAAACTCGTACTCTACAACGAGAGTTCACGGCGAGGCCTCATCCGCTGCGGCCACAAGCAGGTCGAAGAAATCAAGGCATCGATGCCCTCTTTCAGGGTTCTCGGGGTGTCCGGGACGATAAGGGCCGCGAAACGCAAGTTTTTGGTGTCGTCGCAAGCAAAGGGTTAAATAAGCACTTACCTTACCAGTTATGGCAATCACGATAATCCGTTAACGAAGTGTGAAAAAATGGCTTTTGTACCACCTGGAGCAGGCTACGATAGGGCGATAACGGTATTCAGCCCTGACGGTAAGCTGTTCCAGGTTCAATACGCCCAGGAGGCCGTCAAGCGAGGCCTGACTGCCCTTGGCATCAAGGTAAACGAAGGCGTGGTTCTGGCTGCGGAGAAGAGAATTCGGAGCAACTTGGTGGAGGAAGTGTCGATTGAGAAGATTTTCCAGGTGGACGAGCACATCGGGGCTGCAGCTTCCGGGTTGATCGCGGACGCACGCGTTCTGATAGATCACGCGCGCATAGAAGCCCAGATCAACCGCCTGCGCTACGATGAGCCGATCAGCGTTCAATCCCTGGCGAAACGCATAGGCGACATCAAGCAGCTCTACACCCAGCACGGAGGGGTAAGACCCTTCGGTGCCAGGTTGTTGATAGCCGGCGTCGACGACAAGAAACCACATCTTTTCGAGACGGACCCGAGCGGTGTGGTGGCAGCGTACAAGTGCCAGGCGATAGGTGGAGGGGCTCAGACCATCACGGAGTTCTTGGAACGCAAATACAGCGAGAAGCTTTCATTAGACGACGCCATCCTGCTCGCCTTGGAGGCGCTTCAGACTGTGGTCGAGGGAGAGTTTGACGCCGACAAGGTCGAGACGGCGGTCATCCAAACCGAGACCGGACGCTTCGAGAAGCTGAGCTCCGAGGAACTGGCAAAGCACATAAAGCGCATTTCTCCGAAACCCCCGGCCAAGCCCGCCAAGGAGTAGCGGGCCCCATGGTAAAACTTGAGGATGCTGTTATAGCGAGGTTGTCCAGCCGCGGTACCACTTTTGAAGTGCTTGTGGACCCCGAGCTTGCCCTAGCAGTTAAAGCCGGGGAAGCCGTGGATTTGCGAAACGTCTTGGCGACCGATAAGGTCTTCAAGGACTCTAAAAAAGGCGACACCGCGTCCGAGGAACTCATCCGGAAGACGTTTGGCACACTCGATGTGGTGAAGGTAGCGCAGGAGATCATTCGGCGGGGCGAGGTCCAGGTAACGACCGAGCAGCGGCGCAGGATGCGCGAGCAGAGGTTGAGGCAGGTAGTTTCTCTAGTATCGAGGCGCGCGATAAATCCCCAGAACAACCTACCGCACCCTCCAGCCAGAATCGAGGCCGCGATGGTCGAAGCCAAGGTCCAGATAGACGAGTTCAAGACAGCAGAGGAGCAGCTGGCAAAGGTCGTCAAGGCACTTTTGCCAATCCTCCCGTTGAAATTTGAGAGCCGCAGGATAGCGATCAAAATCCCCGCGAGCCACGTTGGAAGGGCCCAGCGGGTCGTGAGGGAGTTCGGCACCGTCAAGGAGGAGCGGTGGTTGGGCGATGGCTCTTGGGCAGTGGTCGTCGAGATACCTGCGGGCATCCAGAGTGAGTTCTTCGACAAAATAAACGACCTCACGAGAGGAGAGGCGGAGACGAAGGCGATATGACGATACATGTCCAGAATCGCGAGCTGGTCGTCCCCGGGCAGCTGATAGCAGAGGGCGATTACCGTCTTCGGGACGGGGCTTTCCGTGAGGGAAAACAGATATACTCCGCGGTTGTCGGATTGACCGACCTGCGTGGTGAGGAGATAAATATCATCCCCCTCCAAGGGCGCTATATCCCGACACCCGGGGATGTCGTGATCGGGGTGGTCGTAGATTCGCACTACTCGGGCTGGATTTTGGACTTGAACGCCCCATATAGCGGAAACCTGTTCGTGTCGGACCTGCTGCACAGGAAGGTGGACCTTAACAGGGAGGACATAAGCGGTTACCTCGGCATAGGCGACGTCGTGGTCACGCAGGTCAGGGAGGTTAACGAAAGAATGCGCGTACAACTCGACACCGACGCTCCTGGCATGGGTAAGGTCAAGGGTGGGAAGTTGGTGGAGATCTCGCCCGTGAAGATCCCGAGGGTGCTGGGGAAAAAGGGGTCTATGCTAAAAACCCTTGAAGAGCTCGGAGGATGTAGGATTAAAGTGGGGCAGAACGGTAGAATATTGATATGGGGCAAGGACCAGCGCATGGTGAATGCGGTGGTCGAAGCCATACTCATGATCGAGCGAGAGGCACACACCTCAGGTTTGACCGACAGAGTGAGCCTTTTACTTGAGAAAGCTAAATCAGGAGGAGGGATTTGATTGGAAAAACCAAAGTTGATAGTCGATGGCAGGCGGCTTGATGGCCGCGCGCCAGACGAGTTGAGGCCCCTGAAGATAGAAGTGGGAGTACTAAAAAGGGCGGATGGTTCAGCGTACATAGAGATGGGTTCGAACAAGGTACTGGCGGCAGTCTACGGCCCTAGGGAGATGCACCCGAGGCATGACCAGCAGCCGGATACGGCAGTGCTCCGTTGCCGTTATAACATGGCTCCATTCTCTGTGGACGACAGGAAGAGACCTGGCCCGGACAGACGCTCGGTGGAGATATCAAAGGTGACGCGGGAGGCACTCGCGCCATTGCTGTTTCTCGAGCTTTACCCACGTTCGGTCATTGACGTCTTCATTGAGGTGCTTGAGGCGGATGCGGGTACGCGGACTGCAGGGATAAACGCGGAAGCGGTGGCGCTGGCCGACGCAGGAATACCCATGAGAGACCTCGTGTCGGCAGTGGCGGTCGGGAAAGTCGACGGCACGATAGTATTGGACCTCGTGAAGGATGAAGACCAGCTTGGCACAACGGACATGCCCGTAGCAATCGTCCCGCGTAAGAAATTGATAACGCTGCTGCAGATGGACGGACATTTCACTGAGGAAGAGTTCAAGCAGGCACTGGACCTGGCATTCAAGGGATGTCAGCAGATTTATGAGGCACAGCGGCAAGCCCTTAGGGAGAAATATGCGGTGAAGGAGGGTTGAGCGTGGACATAGTTTCGAGCGTGAAGCGGGAGTATATAGTCGACTTGGCAAGACAGGGGAAGCGTCTGGACGGACGCTCGATGGACCAGTTCAGAGACGTCTCCGTGGAGCTCGGCCTGATTAAGACCGCGAACGGTTCCGCGAGGGTCAGGATAGGAGGGACTCAGGTCCTAGTCGGCGTAAAACTGTTGCATGCCGAGCCATTTCCGGACACTCCGGAGAGCGGGGTGCTTATAGTCAACGCGGAGCTCCGGCCCATCGCATCGCCAATCTTCGAGCTAGGACCACCTAACGAGAACTCTATAGAGCTCGCAAGAGTGGTCGACAGAGGAATCCGCGAGTCCGAGGCGATAGATCTAGAGAAGCTCGCGATAAAGCCAGGTGAGGACGTGTGGTCTGTATTCATAGACATCCACGTGCTGGACCAAGAGGGGAACCTGCTCGATGCTTCGGCGCTGGGCGCGATAGCCGCGCTTTTGAACGTGAAGCCGCCGGAGGATGAGGAATGGAAATTGCCAGGGTTCCCGCTCCGGAAGCGCCCGGTGGCTGTGACCGTCTCTAGGATAAACGACAAGCTGATGGTCGATCCGTGCCTGGACGAGGAGAACGTGATGGACGCCAGGATGACGATAGCGACGCTCGAGGACGGGAGCATATGCGCGATGCAGAAGGGAGGAAATGGTTACTTATCCCGCGAGCAGGTTGAGCAGGCGTACCAGCTGGCCCGGGCTAAGGCAGTGGAGCTGAGGAAATACTTGGAGTGAGCGCATGCCTCGCACGAAGAAAGTGGGGTCTACTGGTAGGTACGGCCCACGTTACGGGACTAAATTGCGGAAGTTGGTCCTCGCTATCGATCGCAAGGTGAAGCAAAAGTACAAGTGCCCGAGCTGTGGGGCGCTCAGGGTCAGGCGCGTCAGCACCTCGATATGGCGGTGCGAAAGGTGCAGTGCGAAGTTCGCGGGGGCGGCTTACTCTCCCTCGATGCTCGCCGCTCCGACAGAGGTTCCGACAAAGGAGGAGAGCTAGTGTTAAAGTGTAGCGGGTGTGGAAGGCTGGTTGAAAAACTTCCTGAGGGGCGCGTGCGGTGTCCGCACTGTGGCTCGCGCATCCTCTTCAAGGCCCGCCAAGAGGTCGTCCGCAAGGTCAAGGCCAAGTAGGCATGGCGGACTTTATCAAAACTTATGCTCTGGACATACGAGCTGCTCTGGGAAATAACGCCGTATTGGGAATCGTCATGAGGTCAAAACAAACTAGCGCGACGCTCGAGTTCGAGTTACGGAGCGCTCGCGAGGCGGAGGCCGTGAGGCAGGCGCTGATGCCGGAGGAAGAGCTCCCGTCGTCTACCAGATGCAGGGCGACAGTCCGTCGCAGGAAAAACGTTTTATGTCTACAGGTAGAGGCAGGGGATACAGCAGCCATGCGCGCCGCGCTGAATTCATTCATCAGGTGGATGATCGTCGCACGCGACATGGTTGAAAGTGGAGGAAAATAGATGGAAAAACTCTCGCCTCAGCTGCGTCATCAGCTTGCGCAGTTCCAGCAGGTCCAGCAGCAAGCCCAAGTCCTGCTGAACCAGCGGCAGCAGCTTGAACTCCTGTTGAAGGAGACCGAGCGAGCCCTCGAGGAGCTGAGCAAACTATCTGAGGATGCGGTGGTCTACAAAAGCGTGGGCACCCTCTTGGTGAGGTCGGAGAAGGTCAAGATGCAGAAGGACTTGGCCGAGCAGAAGGAGATGTTCGACCTGCGCGTGAAGACAATCGAGCGCCAGGAGGAGCGAGCGGTCCAGCGCCTGCGTGAAATGCGCGATAAAATCGACGAAGCACTAAAGGGCAGACAGATAGGCGAAGAGATAGCGGGCTAGGCGGGCCCCATGAAAGAACTGGCGGATTTTCTGCTGAACGCTGCCAGAGAAGAGCAGCGGATTCTAGTGCTCTGTCACCATAACGCCGACCCAGATGCGGTCGCCAGCGCTCTGGTGTTGACAGATACCCTCAACCGACTCGGGGCGAAATCTCGGGCTGGGGCAGCCGACGACCTCTCATCGACTTCCCAGACATTGCTGAAAAATTTTGGGCGGGAGATTGCGGTGAATCCCCCGTTGGATGCTGATCTTGTGGTCCTCGTCGACACTTCGAGCTTGGAGCACCTTGGGGAGTTCGGGGCTAAGCTGAAGGAGGTCGACCCCAAGCTTGCGGTCATCGACCACCACAAGCCCGTCGAGGAGATGAGACATCTTGCGAGTTTCTACTTCGTGAGGGAGGATTTCGCCTCGGAGTCTGAGCTCATTTTTAGGCTGGTGACTGAGATGGGTGAAAAACTGACGTCCGAGCGGGCTTCTCTTTTGCTAGCTGGCGTCATCAGCGACACTGGTCATTTCAGGCTGGCAAAACCCGAAACGTTTGAGGTGGTCAACGCCCTGATCAAGGCTGGCGCTGATTACGGCCAGGTGTTGAAGTCCATTCAACTGCCTGAGGACATATCAAAGCGAGTGGCTATGTTGAAGGCTGCGGAGCGTTCCGAGATGCGCCGGGTTTGCGGCTATCTGGTCGTGTTCTCGGAGCTGGGTTCTTTCGAAGGGGATGCGGCCGGGATGTTCCTAAGGATAGGGGCGGATGTGGCATTCGTTGGATCAGATGATAAGGAGAAGGTGAGGCTGAGCGGAAGGGCGCGGCCAGACGTAGTAAAGGCGACATCATTGCATCTTGGCGAAATCATGGAATCGCTCGGAAAACAGTTCGGTGGGAGCGGTGGGGGCCACGCCGGTGCAGCGAGCATGAACGGAAGGGGAAAAATAAAAGATGTCAAGAACCAAATTTTCAACATCCTGCAGCAGAAACTGAAGCCGAAAGATTAGAAGGGGTATGATGGCGGTCTCGGCTGAAGCGCTTTCGGACTTAGGACGGGCCGGGTACCGTTTCTTGGGTAAGAACAAGCACAGCGCGGTCAAGGTCTGTCACTGGGCACGCAAGAGCCTGCTGAACCGCGGCACGTGTTACAAAGAGCAGTTCTACGGGCGGGAGCTTGGCATACGAAGCCATCGCTGCCTGCAGCTCGCGCCTAACCTGCCCTTCTGCGACCATCGTTGCGCTTATTGCTGGCGGAACATCGACGTGACAAGCGCGAGCTGGGTTGGAGAGGTCGACGAGCCAGCTGAGATATTGGACGGGGCGGTTCAGGCGCAGAGGCAGCTGTTGAGCGGATTCAAAGGGAACCCCGACGTGGACATGCAAAAATGGAAGGAATCCCAAGACCCGAAGCACTGTGCGATCTCTCTGGCTGGCGAACCAACACTATACCCGAAAATCGATGGGTTAATCGATGAGTGCCGCAGGCGAGGGATGACGAGCTTTTTGGTCACAAACGGCATGCATCCGGAGGTCTTAGAGCACCTTGCCGAGCCCACGCAAATCTACGTATCGCTCGTCGCACCGGACCAGGAGACTTACACGGTGATTTGCCGTCCACTCGTCTCAGATGGCTGGGAGCGTCTGAACCGAAGCCTAGAACTGATGCCATCGCTCGGCTGCAGGAAGGTGGTCAGGCTGACGCTCGCCAAGGGGCTTAACCTCAAAGAGCCCGCCGGTTACGCGAAGCTGATTGAAAAAGCGGAGCCCGATTTCGTAGAGGCCAAGGGATACATGTGGGTCGGGTATTCGCGGGCGAGGCTCAAAATGGAGAACATACCCCTGCACGGTGAAATAAAGGAGTTCGCCGAGGAGTTGGCGCGAGAGACGAGCTACTCAATCGTTGATGAGTCTGAGGCAAGTCGCGTAGTCTTGTTAAAAAAGAAAAAATAGGGCAGCGCCTAGTTCTTGCGTCTAGGCGCTTGCTTAGCTCGTCAAATGTGTTAAGACGGAACTGGGGAGTAGCCGCCGCCAACGCCCATTTCCTGCATTCTTTCTTCCCATCGTTGCCTTATGTTTTCAGCGTATTGCTGGTAGTTTTCGAGGATGCTCTGCCAAGTTCCCCCCGCCATCCACTCCGCCTTCATGTTCTCCCATCTCTCCTTCCAGTTGGCCCACTCGTACCTGAATTCTGGCTCCCACTCGCTGGCGTGGTCGAGGATATTCTTAGCATTCTGAAGATGCACCCCCGCAGCGTGGATCAACGCAAGCGC
The DNA here is from genome assembly GCA_964394495.1 of Hadarchaeota archaeon (SeqCode). Taxonomy (GTDB): domain Archaea; phylum Hadarchaeota; class Hadarchaeia; order Hadarchaeales; family Hadarchaeaceae; genus B75-G9. The sequence goes on along the minus strand of CAYMXQ010000015.1, from coordinate 1,982 downwards.
TTTTCTGATCTTGCCCGCCTCATGCGCGTCCACAGCCTTCTCCTTGAGATCGATAGCTATTTCGACTAGCCGCTCCGCCGCGTGCCTGCCGGCGGTGTTCTCAGGGGTACCCTCCAGCATCGCTTGTACCTCTGCCAGCTTCTCGTTGAACTCGCTCAGTTCGTTCTCGAATTCGGTTGTTGTGAACGGGGTCGGTGCGACTATGGTTATGTTGACTTCAACGTTCACCGTGACATCCACATCGACGAGCACGTTTTCGATATCAAAGTAATCACCAATTCGCTCGGAGATTCGATGTTGATACCGCTCTGCGATCCTCCAGAGGCGCTGGAACGTTAGCTGTAAGCGGGCTTGTATGTTCTCTAACACATCAGAAGTCGCTACTGGCAGCTCCTGCTCCAGACCATCCAAAACCTCTATCTCATTTTCCAGTTCCTCGTACACCTCTGGTACCTCCACCTGGAACCCTTCACACAGTTCTCTCATCAACCTCAGTTTCACGAGTCCTATGCCGGGCATTTGTTCCTGCATCCACTGCACAATCTCCTGCTTCGCGACTGTGTCTCCCGGGGCTACCTCCTGCATCTTGTCAACGAACTCCTCGAGTATGTGCTTGTACTCCACTCCTTTCGCGCGGCCGACCAGTCTAGCGTACTCGCCCCATCTCTCTTCCATCTGGGCCTCGGTGCTGACCATCCGCATACGCTCGCCCAAGCGCTCGAGGCCGTAGAATGGCGAGTCCGGATCGACGTCCACAGCGTCCACCACCACTGGAGTCGCAACGCCCACGCCGGTCGAGATGGCGAGTATCGCTATCACCGCTATCGCTGCGACGCCCCTTTGGTCGTTCCCAAACATTTTTTTCTCCTCCTTTTCGTTCGGGTTAAGCTCCCCTCGCGGCCCCTATCGCGCGCGCGGCTCATCGATTTTCGCGTTAACCTCTGTCGATAGGGGTATTTGCCGACTCTCGGAAAACCGTCCATCTCTAAGTTTATGAAGCTCCATACTCCCTCCATCTCCAGATTTTCCCTGTATTTTTCCTCCGAATCGTTCAATCGCTTTTAAAACCTCTAATTTCGAGCTTTGCTTTGGAGTTCAAAACCTTTTTAAATGTACATACACAATTTTACCCGGGCGATAGTGATATGGAAAAACGTGAAATGATAGGAATAGTCTTGTTATCGATGATCGTGTCAGCAGCGATTACAGCGGCCTCCTCGACGGGTCTGCAGGTCGACTTGGCATCGATAGTGTTTGCCGTGTTTTTTGTGGCGGTAGTTGCTGGCGTCATTGCAGCGGTCCTTTGTCTGACTCTTGGGCGTCTAAGTTAGCGACCGGAGACCAAGGCACATTTTTATAGCTCAGCCAGTAGAAATACCGACCGATGATGCTCCGCGAGGCTTTCGGCATCGTGGCGTTGGTCGTTGTGCTCCAGCTCTGCCTGGGCCTGCTGCTCTACGGGCCACTCAGCCCATCCCCGGGACTGGAACTCACAACAATCGTCGTGGCGATACTGATTATGGCCTCCGTCGCTGGCGGGATCGCGGCTGTGCTCGTCTTCCTGTTCAACCGCTATGCCTCCGAGCGGACCATGCGGGTAGCGCTCATGGCCCTAACCGAGGACGAGCGCAAAGTCTTCGAGACGATAGTGCGATCCGGTGGCGAGGCCCGCCAGGACAAGCTGAGGAAGGAATTAGACATGTCGAAATCTAAGCTCAGCGCGCTCGTGAACAACCTCGAGAAGAAGCACGCCATAACCAAGACGCGTTACTGGAAGACGAACATTCTTAAGATGAGCAAGGAGTTCACCGGGAAATAACTCACGCCATCTTTTAACTTCTGCGGCGAAGTCCCCTTCTTTTGGGGAGGGGATGAGAGCCGCCAGAAAATATATATTGGGCCCTGACGACATTGGAAACGAACGGGCCACCCCTGGGACAGGGGGATGCGTAAAGAGGATCCCACAGCTCGTTGCCTTTCCC
>CAYMXQ010000014.1:13983-16882 GCA_964394495.1 Hadarchaeota archaeon (SeqCode) | reverse complement strand
CGCGGTAGGCCCCGAAGGGCAGGCGAAGAAAGAGATCGAGCGGCGCACAGGCACTAAGCTCACTTTCGACAGCGAGACTGGAGAGGTGCGCGTAGAGCCCGGAGACGACCCGCTCGGCGCACTGAAGGCCAGAGAGATAATAACCGCGATAGCCCGGGGGTTCAGTGCGGAGCGAGCTTTTCGTCTGTTCGAGGACGACCAGCTCCTGGAGATAATCGACATGAGGGATTTCGCTGGTGAATCAGACAGTGCTCTGGTCAGGCTGAAGGGACGGGTGATAGGCGAAAGGGGGAGGACGCGGCAGATCCTTGAACAGACCACGGATGCCTACGTGTCAGTCTACGGAAAGACCATCGCGGCAATCGGGACGGCTGAACAGCTGGCCATAGTGCGCAAGGCCCTGGAGATGCTGCTCGGCGGCGCCATGCATTCGACGGTTTACAAGTTACTCGAAAGAAAGCGTAAGGAGCTAAAGAGCATAGCGCTCCCACGGCTGTAAACTGTCCAAAAGTCGCTTAAGATAAGAGAGAGATTTTAACGTGGTGTCTGACGTGAAGACGGTTGCCGACGAGCTCTTCAAGGAGTTCAGGGAGCACAGCGTTAGCGAGTTCTTCAGGAAAAATGCAGCGATGCTGGGCTACACAGGCAAGATACGGTCGCTGACCACCATCGTCCATGAGGGCGTAACGAACAGCATCGATGCGAGCGAGGAGATGGGAGTTCTGCCAAAGGTATACGTCGCGATCAAAAAGGTCAACGATGAGCCCGAGCACTTCAAGGTCGTGTTCGAGGACAACGCCTCGGGCATCCCGGACAAATACATCCCGGACGTGTTCGGCAAGATGCTCGCGGGCACGAAGCTGCACCAACACCGTCAACAGAGGGGGCAACAAGGAATTGGCGTCAGTGGCGCCTGTATGTTCTCCCAGATCACGAGCGGCAAGCCAGCGATGGTCACGACGTCAACCGGGAACGGCGATATCACACAAATGGACGTGATGATCGACGTAGACAAAAACGAGGGAAAGATCGTCAGGAGCGATAAGCGCAAGGGCAAGTGGCAGGGGACGCGGGTCGAGCTCGAGGTGAAGGACATCGCTTACATGCGTTCTAGATACGGGCCGTTCAACTATCTCCGCATGACGGCCATCTCGAATCCCCACGTCCACATAACATTCGTCGAACCGGATGGAACGCTCACCGTTTTCGAAAATGCAACCGACAAGATCCCGGAGAGACCAAAGCCGATGCCGTTGCACCCGTGGGGCATAATGTCGGATGACCTGCTCATGCTGGCCAAACACACGAAGGGCAGGACTGTTGTCAGTTTCCTCTCCACGGAGCTTTCGCGGGTGAGCAAGAGGAAGGCGGAGGAGGTATGTAAACTAGCCAGCATGCCCACGAACAAGAAGCCTTCGGAGCTCACGTGGGAGGAGTCCGAGCACATAGTCACCGCCTTCAAGCAAGTCAAAATATTGGCTCCTCCCACGTCCGGGCTGAGGCCTATTGGAGCGACAGACTTGGGGAACGGCATGCGCCAGATCCTGAACCCGGAGTTCGTCCACACGATCACGAGGCCGCCTAAGGTCTACCGCGGCGGCCTTCCGTTCATCGTCGACGTGGGCATCGCGTATGGGGGAAACGCCGGGAAGACCGTCGAGGGCAAGTCGGAGAGCGATGAAATGGAAGAAGCTGGGATGGACCTGATCAGGTTTGCTAACCGCGTACCGCTCATCTTCGACCAGGGTGGCTGCGCGATAACCGCCGCCACGCGGAACATCGACTGGCGCCGCTACGGGGTCGACATCGCCAACGCCCCTCTGACGCTCTTCGTCAACATATCGTCGGCATACGTGCCTTACACATCCGCGGGCAAGCAGTCCATCGCCGACGAGCCCGAGATCCTAAACGAGACGAGGACGGCGATAATGGAGGCCGCGCGGGAGCTCCGAAAGTTCCTCTACAGGAGGATAAGGGCGAAGGAGAGGGAGGAGCGCGCAGGGATATTCGAGCAGTTCCTGCCCGTCATCGCGCGCAAGGCCGCCAGGCTCGCCAACGTAAGTGAACCCGATATAAAGGCCCTCCTGAAAAAGGTCTCTGGTGCTGATCATGCCTAAGAAGGACAAGACTCAGCTGGAAGCCAAGCACAAGAAGAAGGCACTGGAGGAGCTGGCCAACCTCGGCAGGGGAGTGGTCGACGACATCAAAAAAGCCCAGCCGCCAAAGCTGAAGATCCCCTCGAGGAGCACGACGAACATCATGTACGACAAGAAGAACCGCTACTTCGTGCTCGGGCCTCGATACGGGCTGCGCTCGGCTGGGAGCATGAAGCAGGTCAAGAAGGTCGCCCAGCTGCTCTGCACGGCCGACTTCGCCAAGGAGCTCGTCGAGAGCGGCAAGTTCGCCACGCTCAGGGAGATGTACTACACGGCCGAGGGCTGGGAGGCCGGGCCGTTCCACGACCAGAGCGAGTCGGACGGCATCATAGAGGACCTCGAGGCGACGTTCGGCCTGAAGCGGGAGAGCCTGGGGCTCACGCCCGAGGAGGACGGGGCCGCGGTCTACGGCCAGATCACCATCCGCGAGGGGGACGTGGCGATAGACGCGACGAAGTCTGGGAGGGGCGGGTACACGATTCCCCCGACGATCGATGACGTCGAGTTCGTAAAGTGCAAGGCCAAGAGGGTCATCGCCGTGGAGACAATGGGTATGTATCATCGGCTCATACAGGAGGAGGCCTGGAAGAAGTTCGACGCTTTGATCGTTGGGCTGAAGGGGCAGGCGGCCCGCGCCACTCGGAGGTTCCTGAAGAGGGCGAACGATGAGCTCGGGCTGCCCGTCTACCTGAACTGCGACGGCGACCCGTTCGGCTACCACATAGGGATGGTCATAATCTCCG
>CAYMXQ010000014.1:12094-13956 GCA_964394495.1 Hadarchaeota archaeon (SeqCode) | reverse complement strand
TGGCTCGCCTGAAGCAGCTGCAGAAGGACCCGAGGTACAACACCGAGTTCTGGCAGTACGAGATAAAGAAGATGCTCGAGATAGGGAAGAAGGCGGAGCAGCAGGCATTCGCGAAGTACGGGCTGGCCTACGTGGTCAACGAGTACCTGCCGGCGAAGCTGAAGGAAGTCGAGGGCCAGGAGTTCCTGGGCAAGAAGTGAATTGTCCGGGTGCAGTTTTTAACATAATTTAAGCGGCACGTTAAACATAACAATCAGAGGTGGACAGTTGAAGGCTCCGGTAGCGGTTTTGGTGACCTCAATTGTAATTGCAATTGTGGTTTGCCTCATTACGGTCATCGTGCTGCAGCCAAGGAGACCGCTAATGGATGCCAAATTCATGCTTCATGATGCAGAAGGGCCAAACGCTGGAGCGTTTTCTGAAGAATTAGGCGTGAATACAAGTAAAATATACCTCGACCATGCTTGGCCAAGGGTTGAGCCTGTTAACAATCAATGGAGTTGGGGTGACGAATTTTTTCCAAGCAATATAAATGAATACGACCATTTCATGCTGAGTATCGGTGCGCTTCATATGTTGGCTTGGAATTCAACTGACCTACCTGGGTGGGTAAACAAGGACAATCTTGACGGCGAATTCAAGGAACAGTATGGCGAATTTGTTAGAGAAGCCATCAAGCAGGTGAAACAAAGAGATATCCATGTCGATATTTATCTCGTTGAGCTCGAGGCAAATTGTGCGGGCCATGCAATCGAGGGAAATGATTGGATCACCAACGCTTGGATCATCGATTGGATCAAGTGGGAAGTTGAGCTAATCAAAAGCATCGACCCCAATGCAAAAATTGGCATCCCTTTAACCCCGACTGAATTTCGCCCGGAAGAATCCCTTGATAATACCGACGACCGCGGGATAATCCTTATCTCGGATTTCGTGGAACGCATGATTCAAGAAAATGTTCAATTTGACGCGTTTGGTTTCAATGTCGCCAGCGGGGCCTATGATAAAGTTGATAATTGGGAAACGCTGCAAACGGCTTTAAACGTGTGGTCTTCAATTGACAAAGAAATTTTCGTTTGGGCGCTGGGGTACCCTGCGAACAATGATGACAATCTTCCTTTCCACAACCCCCGGGATGGCGGTTATTCTGAAGAATGGCAGACGGAGCAGTACGTCAACTCTCTGAGAATCCTGCTCAGCAATCCAAAAGTCATCGGCGTATCTATCGATGTGTATGATTATCAGGAGCCCGGACTCGCCACTCCTTATCACTGGGGGCTAGTGGGCGGGGATCGGACGAGACCGGAAACTCTTTTCAAAAGACAAAGTTTCGACGCTGTAAAGGAGTATTGGTACAACAACTACAGATAAAAACAAATCCTAACGCTTGTGAGTTCCCCTTATCTCCCGTAGGATTCGTCTGGCAGTTTCCTTCGGATTAGCAGAGTTGTAGACCGCGCTTCCGGCGATGCAGATATCAGCACCAGCCTTGACAACATCCTTTGCGACGCCTTCCTTGATTCCACCGGCCACGGCGAGCGGAAACACACCAGCGTGCTTCTTGGCCTCGGAGATGAGCTGGGTCTGCTCGTATATCCCACGTCCCTTCAGCTGCTCGCTTATACCTCGGTGCAGGCAGAAAACCACTCTACTCTCGTGCCCCTTGAGGTCTCTGGTCAGGCTCTCAATCATCTCAATCGGGTCGGCACAATCGATGAAGTCTATGAGCACCGCCTTGTCCCAACGGGCCGCCTCGCTAACAGCCTCGATCACTTTAGTCCGTCCACCTATGGCAAGCACGGCGGATACGTCGGCCCCAGCCCTGAAAGCTATACGAGCCTCGAGGTTGCCAACGTCCATCG
>CAYMXQ010000014.1:0-12084 GCA_964394495.1 Hadarchaeota archaeon (SeqCode) | reverse complement strand
ATCGTCTTCAGGTCGGCCACAATCAGGGCTTTGGGAGCAGCCTTTCGAATGGCAGGAAGAAGGCTGTCAACGCCATGTCTCTTAACCGAGGGAGTACCCGCCTCGATTATCCGCGCGCCTCCGGCATAGACTTGTTTGGCCATATTAGCGATCGTCTTCACATCTGCGTCCATGTCGAGTGCGACCTGGAGCTGCGGGAACTTTATCTGCTCCAGCGGGCTCAACACCACTTCGACCCGCTTCGCCTGCTTAGGCTTTCTAGACGGAGGTAGCTTCGTGGGGATCCCCTTCTTACTCCAACCTCTCGCCTTGTAATACTCCCGCAGCATAGGGTTTAGATTTACGCCGAACTGTTTTGGCAGTCTGTCTTGGGCGGAGCTGAATCCTTCCCGCGCATTGAAGAGCCGCTCGATGTCGTAGATGCGCGACCCGACTTCGTGTAGTTGCTGGTTCGTCCACTCCAAGCCAGTCACCGCCGTCAGAACTCTGGCGATGTCGTCTAGCTCGTAGTCCAGCGTGCCGAATAAAGCAAAGCCGTGGAACTTGCACGCGATCATCGAGTCGTAGACCGCGTAGGCGTCCTGCATCCGTCGCACAAGACGCGCCTTACCAGCCTCAGCGCTCGGGTCGACGAATTCAGGGTTGCTGAGGATCTCCGGAGAGATGGTATAGGCCCGCAAGTGGCAGGCCCCGCGGTTTGATGTCGCGTAGGCGAGGGCTATCCCCTTCGCTCCACGCGGGTCGTAGGCAGGAAACTCGAGCCCCTTGACTTCTGGAGCCAATATCTTTTTACCTAGCTTGCTCGCCGCTTTTGCCAACCCGTGTGAGAAAATAGACTTACCACTTGCAATCTCTCGAACGAGTTTCTCGGCATCGTCCAGATTCTTGACAATGCCGGAGGCGCGGGCGAACCCCGTGATAGTGCCTGCTGATATGGTGTCCAGCCCGAGCTCATCGCAGAGCCTGGAGAGCGGCAGGATTTCCTTTTCATAGTCCCAGAATCCAGAGTTCGGCCCAAGCATCGTTATGCTCTCGAACTCCGGGCCCTTCCCTTCCTTTCCTCCGACCTTCACCCACCGACCGCACGCTGTCGGGCATGCGAAACAGGCGGTTCTCCTGAGCAGATACTTTTCCTTGACGGTCTCACCCGAGAACGCGTCCACGTCGTCGAAGCTGAGCGGGAGCGTTGAAAAATTGTCGTGCGCTAGCATGCCCGCTGCTTTTACGCGGTGTACTAGGAGTGCGGTACCGAACCTGGCGAGGCTTCCATCGCTGCCCGTGATGGGGTGGGTCTCGATGGTCCGCCTTATCTTATCAAGGATTCTCTTGTACTCTGGCTCATGCGCAATCTTGATCTTGCCCTCACCTCGGACGACCACCGCCTTCAGTCGCTTGGAGCCCATCACCGCCCCGAGACCGCATCTCCCGGCCACACCTCCTCTACCGGTACGTCCACCAGAGATTATGCACGCTATGGACGCCAAGTTTTCCCCAGCCGGGCCTATGGTGGCCGCCCACGAACCTTCATGCTTTTCCACGAGCCTTTTCCGGGACTCGTCCGTGTTTTTGCCCCACATCGAACTAGCGTCCTCTATGGAAACTTTGTCCCCGTCCAAGAGCAGGTAGACAGGTTTACTCGACTGCCCCTCGAATACGATTCCATCGAAGCCAGCCCGCTTGAGGTAGACCCCAAAGGACCCGCCCATGAGTGAGTCCGCGATTGTGCCCGTTAGTGGGGATCTAGAACACACGGCTGTCCTCCCGGCGCCGGGGAATGTAGTCCCCGTGAGCGGGCCAGTCATAACGATGAGCTTGTTTGCTGGGCTGAGCGGGTCGGTACCAGGTTTTAATTCGTCGTAGAGAATTTTGGCGGCGTAACCTCGGCCGCCTAAGAAGTTGTAAGCAGTCATAACGTCTGTTTTTTCAACAGTGATTGAACCATTTGAGAGGTTCACCCGCATGAGCTTGCCCGTATACCCACCAAGCATAGAACCCACAACCTAATTAGCCAGATTGATAAATAACCTACACTCAAGCGATAAGGGATTACAAATGGAAAAAATTACAACTACTGCGATTCGCGAGATGAAGGACCGCGGCGAGCGCATCGTGATGCTTGCAGTTTACGACTACCTGACTGCGGGTATGGTGGACGAAGCTGGAGCCGACGTGGTCTTGGTCGGTGACTCCCTTGCCAATGTCATGCTCGGTCACGGGAACACATTATCCGTGACCATGGACGAGATGATTCACCACACTAAGGCCGTGGCTCGCGGGGTGAAGCGCGCATTGGTGGTCGGCGACATGCCTTTCATGTCCTACCATGCGAGCACCGAGGACGCGATTCGAAACGCTGGACGGTTTCTCAAGGAGGGCCGCGCGGAAGCCGTGAAGGTGGAGGGTGGCCACGGTATGATTAAGAAAATTGAGGCGATTATTCAGTCCGGCATACCTGTGATGGGTCACCTCGGGCTTACTCCACAGTGGTACCATCAGTTTGGCGGATTCAAAGTGCAAGGTAAAAAAGAATCTACCGCGCGCGTGATTCTGGAGGACGCAAGGAGGCTAGAGCAGGCAGGTGTTTTCGCAATCGTGCTCGAGTGCGTCCCGTGGCAGCTGGCGAAGCTGATCACAGAAGGCGTGGAAGTTCCCACGATAGGGATAGGGGCGGGGCCTTGCTGCGACGGCCAGGTGTTGGTGCTTCACGACATGCTTGGTCTGACCGGCCCGAACGTACCAAAGTTTGTCAAACGCTACGCTAAGCTGGATGATGTCGTGATGAAGGCGCTGGCTGACTTCAAGAGGGAGGTCAAGGCGGGCAAGTTCCCAGCGATTCAGCACAGCTACGACATGCCAAGCGAGGAACAGCGAAAGTTGCTCAGGGAGTTCAAGCATAAGCGATGAGGTTAAATACCCCTAAAATTCAGGATAAAACAGCTAAAAACGGAGGTGACAAAATGGTGTATGTGGTGAAGTCTGCCGTCAGAGGTCTGATAAAGGGGATGAGGGCGAGCGATGATTTCTTCAAGGGGCTCGATGCTCTGGTGACGAGGAGATGCAAGCGGGCAATTGAGCGAGCGAAGGGCAACGGGAGAAAGACATTACGCGGAGTTGACGTGTAATTTTAGACAGTGGCGGCATGAAAACGCTGCCACTCTTTTATCTTTTTAACTTCCTTTCACACGTTCGATTTTCCTTCTGCCAAGAGCCTGGATATACTCCAGTTCAACCCCTTCCTTGACATCCCCTCTGAGCTCTATAGGGATGGGCAGCTCGAACGTCTCATAAGTGGTAAGGTCCATCAGCTGCGCGTTGTTGACAACTATTGCCAAGACCTGGGCGTTCCCACGCTCGATTATCGGCATCTCTATCTTCGCGTTAGTGGGACGGACAATGCTACGCTTCTGAGAGTCGAACAGCCCCATCGCGTCGATCTTCGCCTTCGCGTGTCCGTGTTTCCCAGGTTTAGACGTAGAATAACCGACGATACGGCAGGGCTCCTCGTCAACGATTATGAAACGTCCCTCCTTCAATTTCCCGACTTCAGTAACCTCTTTCGCCATTGGAACACTTTTTGATTTTTCCGCACATACTTAATAAATTTGGTGGAGCCCAGTCTTTGCGGAGATTTCCACAAAGTTAAATCGGTGAGGCGGAGATTTATCTAGGTGAAAACTTGCGTGTAGGGATAGTCGCTCGCTTGGAGATACCAGGCGCCCTGAAACTTGTGCGGAAAGTGATTGGCCTTCTTTCCAAGGAAGAGATATTGCTCGAGCGGGACTTGGCGAGGAAGATCAGGAAGCGCCCCGGAACAACCCAAGCGTTTCGGAGTGCAGATGCGCTGATTACCATAGGCGGCGACGGCACGGTCCTGTTCGCCCAGCGACTTGCGCCAAACGCCCCGATCCTGGGGATTAACATGGGTGCGAGGGGTTTCCTAGCCGATGTCGAGCCTGCGGAGGTGCCGCGGGCGGTCAGGGGGCTTCTGGCCGGAAAGCTGCAGATCGTCGAGCGTGAGAGGTTGGCTGGAGCGGTACGCAAAAAGCGACTACCAGATGCCCTTAACGATGTGGTGGTATCCTCGGCGAATGCGGGGAAGACGCTCGCAGTAAAGATTTCGGTGGACGGGGAGACTGTGATGGAGTTTAGAGGCGATGGGGTCATAGTTGCCACTCCGACCGGGAGTACGGCGTACGCTCACGCTGCAGGTGGTCCTGTGGTCGACCCGCGGCTGAGGTCCATCCTCGTCGTGCCCATCTGTCCGTGCCAGCCTAGGCCAGCTCCATTGATCGTGCCGATGGACAGTGACGTCGAGGTCGTGCCGACGAGGCCAGGACGCGACGCACAGGTGACTGTCGACGGAATATCCGTGTCCAAACTGAAATGCGGGGAGAGCATCAGGTTGCATCGGTCAGAAAATCCAGCTCTGTTTTTCAAATGGGGCGAGTTCTACAGCAAGATGATGGAGAGGCTGTAGTGGTGAGCAAGAAATTGGTACTTGACGCCTCTGCCGTGATGGCCGGGTTCGTGCCGGGATTGGCAGATGCAGAGCAGATCACAGTCCACGAGGTGCTCGAGGAAGCCCGCGACATGTGTTCCAGACTCGAGCTTGAGACTGCGGTGCTTTCCGGAAAGGTCAAAGTCGTCGAGCCGTCCAAGGACTCGCTCGCCAAAGTTAGGGCCAAGGCCAAACATACCGGCGATACAGTGTCCCAGACGGATATCAAGCTGCTCGCGCTTGCTCTAGACCACAAAGGCGAGGGAGCAGAGTTGGTCACAGACGATTACGCAATACAAAATCTGGCGAGCATGTTCGGCATCACTTACCGTCGCGTCGCCATGCCAGGCATAACGAAAGTGCTGCGTTGGGAGGCAGTCTGTCCAGCGTGTGGGCGAAAGTACCCGCAGTCGACCAATGAGTGCTCTGTCTGCGGCTCCAAGCTTGTGAGAAGGTCCAGACGGTGATTATTTTTAGGTCACAGTTGATATATGGGGTGTAGACGGTAAGGGGGTTTTATAGGTGGCTTTCGCGCCCGTCGGTGGGAAGAGGGAAAGGGGGGCTCTGGAGGTCCTCACGCGAAACGCCGTCTCGGTTTCGGATGTCGTGAAGAAATTCGAAGACTTGGTCGCCGCTTTCTTCTACGAGCACGACCTCAAGAAGGCCGAGACGCTCGGGAGGGAGCTGTCAAGTCTAGAGACGAAGGCCGACAAGGGGAGGAGGGAGTTTATGCGGATACTGCACGAGGGAGCTTTCCTGCCGACCTTCCGAGGTGACTTGGCAAGGCTCGCCGATCGTCTCGATAAGGTGGCTGACACCGCCGAAGGTGCCATGCGAGTCATGTTGCTCAGGGACAAGCTGGTCAAGGTCATCAGTGTGGCCGAGAAAAAATGCTCCAAGGTTAAGGACTTTAAGGAACGCTTCCTGAAAATGGCTGAGCTCACGACTAAAATCGTCGATGCCCTGAGAAAGGCCATAGAGTTGCTGGCGACCGACATCGATGCGGCACTGAAAAAAGTCCAGGATGTGAACGAGCTGGAGCACGAGATTGACGTGATTCAGCAGGGGCTTCTCAGCGACTTGTACGAGTGCGAGAAATACTTCGACCCAATCAGCGTAGTTCAGCTCGCGGACATTCTCAACAGGTCCGAGAACATCAGCGACAGGGCCGAGGACGCGAGCGACTTGATAGAGATAATCGCATACACTTTCAGGGCATGAATCAAGGGTCCGTCACGCTTACGTTTTTCACAGTTTCAGTAGCAACCAACCAAGCACAATCGAGAGGACGCATGTGATAACAGGTCCAATGGCCCAAGCTATCCCTATACGGCCGAGTTTTCTCCTGTTCACGGCGGCCACACCCTTCACGAGCCCCGCCCCCACGATAGCGCCGACGATGGCCTGCGTGATGGACACAGGTATTCTGAGTTGTACGAACGACAACACGGTGATGGCTGCACCCATTTGGGCAGCGAACGCGCTCAGGGCATCTAGCTTGGTTATCCCGGCACTCACTGTGTGCAATACCTTGCGGCTGTAAGTCAATACACCTACGGTCAAACCGATTCCGCCGAACAGTCCGATGAGTATCTTCAGGGAATTATCCGTACTCCCTCTGAAAAAAGCGTAGATCACACCTGTCGAAGCGCCCACGTCGTTAGCCCCGTTCGCGTATGCTGTAGCCGCAGCGGCCACGATGATCAAAGTGATGAGGACTCGGTTGAGCAGGATGATGTTCGTTATTCTGCGCAAAAGTGGGGCCATAGCCTTTGAGATGGCAAAAGCGAGTAAGGCGGCGAACATTGGGCTCAGCACCCAAGAAATGGCAATAGCCCCAATCGTGCTCAGTTGGATGCTCGCCGAGACGCCCCCCGTCTGGACGTACGATAACAAAAGCCCTGCTCCGACTACAGCACCCACCATGGACTGAGAAGTGGAAACTGGCAGGCCCATGGTGGTGGATATCGTGAGCCATATCCCTGCGGCTAACAATACGGCGATTATCACACGAGGTGCGTTGGAGAGCGGGTTCGCTCCGTCCGACCCAATCACGATTTCCTCACCTACAGTGCGCATGTTTTTTCCGCCTTCGAGGACCGCGCCCAGAACGGCAAAAAGGATCACAATCGCAACCCCCATGCGGTAGGACAGGACGCGCCCACCCACTGCGGCCCCTATGCAGTTGGAGGTGTCGTTTGCTCCGATGGTCCACGCCACGTAGAAACCAGCGAGCAAAGCCGCTATCGTGATGAGTTCGATCAGTCGCTCACCACGCAAAATTAGCAGTATCGTGTTAAAATAATGACCTACAAATTCACGATTTTTCTACCGCACCGCTTTTAACAGGACCAATCGTTTTCACGAAGTCGATTACCACGTTTCCCACGCGCTCGATGTTGGATAGCTCAACTCGGTCAGGGGTGTCATCCGGCGTGTGTAGGTAGCGATAGCCACGTCCTCTCGCGTTAGGTATCCTGAATAACTTGGATATTCTCCGGCCTAGCTTGTCGACCCCAGGTGTGTCAATCGAGAGTGTCGTTGCCTGAACGTTTTCCTGAAGTAGAGGCATATGGTCGTGCTTCGCGATCGGGGCCCACCAGAGTTTTGGTTTCAGTCCGACGCGCTGTATGGAATCTGCGAGCGCTTGGTTGAGCCGTGCGGATGTCTTTCTCTTCCTCAGAATGCCGTTGCCCTCAACGATGTAGACCTGGGAGCCGACCCCCACGGTGTCCAAGTTCAAAATGAGACTGTCCCGCGGCAGGAACTTCTCTTTCACGAGCTTGCTCGCCCCGACCAGTCCATGTTCCTCCGCCCCGAACGCGATGAACATGAGCTCTACACCGGGTGGTGGGGATTCGGCGAAAACACGGGCCACCTCGAGCATTACAGCCGTCCCAGAGGCGTTGTCGTTCGCCCCCGGAGAGATATTTCGCCCGCTTGCTGCGACGAACATACCAACGCAGATTGGGATGAAGACGAACGCCAGTATCCCCCACACCACCGGCCAGGCCGGAATGAACCTAATCGCATGTAGGGCCAAAATGGTAAAAGTCGCGAGGATGGCTGGCAGGAAGACGAACTTCAGGAGTATGTGCAGTCGGTAGTTGACCATACAGCGGGCCGAGTCATAATGGGCGGTGATGGCAATCTTCTTTTGAGGTGCCTCGACGTCTTGGACCGCGATTATATTCTGGCTCTCGCGCTTGGGCATGATTCTTCCGAGCGAGCGCCAGGCAATCAACGCGATGAGCCACGTCAGGATGGAAAGCTCAGGCATTAGAAACAGGGAGGCGACAAAAGCCGCGGTAAACAGGCAGGCGGTGGCTCTCATCTTGGCAGAGCCGTCCACGAACTTGAACGAATGTACCTGTGGCTTTAGCCCATAGCTTTTGAACTGGGTTTGGATGTACTCCGCTGCCATTCGGTCCCCTCTGGTCCCTGCAAGTCGCGGGCCAATTTCGTACGCCAGCTTGTCTATGTGTTCGAACGCGCGTCGGGGCTCGAATTCAGTCATCCTTTCATCCACCCCATCTCGTGTAAACAATTAATAGCACCAGCGTTAAATTTTCGACTGCGGGGGTAGCCAAGCCAGGTCAACGGCGCCAGTCCGCAAGGGCGTAACTCAAGATCTGGTCTCTCAGGGGTTCAGGGGTTCGAATCCCCTCCCCCGCACCATTCGTATTCAGTAAACTTGGATGACCTGCGATAGTGGCAAACGTTTTAATCCCGATAGGAAACTTATTTAGGCATCACGGAAAAGTGTGTCAAATGCTTAAGGTGTTCACGATGTCGTATACAACCGGTTCGACAAATCCGACGCTGCGTAGGCTCGTGAGGCAGCTACGCGTGCACGGCAAAAAGCAAAAGGCCAAGATCTGGCTTGACCTGGCGGAGCGTCTCGATGGGCCCCGCAGAACACGTGCGGAGCTCAACCTCAGCCAGCTCAACAGATACACCGCTGAGGGCAGCACGATAGTGGTGCCTGGGAAGGTTTTGGCGGCGGGGAGGTTGAGCCACCCAATCTCCGTCGCGGCATTCAAATTCTCCGGTGCGGCTAGGCGAAAGATCATCGGTTCTGGCGGTGAGGCTCTGACGATAAACCAGCTGGTTGAGCAGAACCCGAGCGGTAAAGGCGTGAGCCTGATGGAGTGATAAGATGATAATCGACGGGAAGGATATGGTTTTGGGTAGGCTCGCAAGCTTCGCGGCAAAGAGGCTGCTCGAGGGTGAGCAGGTCGTGATAGTGAACGCTGAGGAGGCGGTGGTCTCCGGCAGGCGGAATGCAACTTTCGACGAATACGACGCCTGGCTCGAGACCCGCAACGTAGCCAACCCGCGCAAGGGGCCAGTCCACCTCAGGCTGCCGGAGGAGCTAGTGCGGAGGGCGGTCCGGGGGATGCTCCCGTTCGACAAGTCACGGGGGAAGGAGGCTTTTCGCCGATTGCGTGTTCACCGTGGGATCCCAAGTGAGCTCTCAGGCAAGGAAATGGTGCAGGTGCCTGGTGCCAGCTTGGAGTGCCTGGGGACGCGACGCTTTATTAAAGTTGGTGAGCTTAGCAAACATCTGGGGGCGAGGTTCTAAATGAAAATAGTGCTCGAGACTGGTAGGAGAAAGGCCTCTCTCGCCCGGGTCACTGTCAGGGATGGTAGTGGACGGGTGTTCGTCAACGGTCACGCGCTAAGTACCCACGAGCCCGAGCTAGCGCGGCTGAAGATCCTTGAGCCGTTGAGCATGGTGCCTGAGCTAGTGAAGCAGGTTAACATAAATGTGGACGTGACTGGCGGAGGGTACATAGGGCAGGCGGATGCCGCGCGTACCGCCATCGCACGCGGACTCATAAAATGGTCGGGGGACCCGAAAGTGCGTGAGCTTTTTAAGCAGTACGACTGGACCTTGATAAAGAGCGACGTCCGCTTCAAGGAGCCCAAGAAACCGGGCGGACCTGGAGCGCGGGCGAAGTTCCAAAAAAGTTACAGGTGATCGTATCAGACCAATGCGTTGTTTCACATGCGGCAAACTGCTGGCCGATAAGTACGAGCAGTTCGACGAGCGCGTCAAGAAGGGCGAGCAACCCAAACAGGTTCTCGATGATCTTGGCATCAAGCGCTACTGCTGTAGGGCGGCGATAATCACCAGCGTCGACGCAATGAACGAGATAGCAAAGTTCAAGAAATAGTCCCGACCTTCATCTTTTTGATGTAAGTGGTTGAACGTGGTCTGATAAAATGCCAGAAGAATGGTATCACGAGTTCATAGACACCAAATACAGGCCATCAAAGACGGACATCAAAGTGCTGTTTTATTATGAGCCGGACGTGGGCATAACAAAAGAGGACGCCATTGGCAGAATTGCCTCCGAAAGCTCCTCCGGCACATGGACAACCTTGGCCGAGCTTCCGAGGCTTCTGCCAAAAACAAAAGCCTACGCCTACTGGTACGACAAAAACCATGTGAAGGTCGCCTACCCGCTCCTGCTCTTCGAGGAGGGATCCATCCCCGGAATGATGAGCGGATTCGGTGGTAATATTTACGGCATGAAAGCTGTGAAAAACCTGAAGCTGTTGGATGCCGAACTGCCCTTGGAGTACATAAAACATTTTAAAGGACCGACCCACGGAAAGGATGTCATAAAAAAGATATTCAGGAGGAAATCTGGACCTGTTACCGCTGTGGTTCCAAAGCCGAAACTCGGGTACACGGCCCTTGAGCACGCCGTGAAAGTCGGATATGCGATTTGGAAGGGCGGGATGGACTGCGTCAAAGACGATGAAAATCTCACGAGCCAAAGATTCAACAGGTTTGAAGAAAGGGTAAAGCTCGTCGCCAGATATAGGGACAAGGCCGAGAAGGAGACGGGGGATGTCAAAGACGCATTTCTCAACGTTACAGCGCCGAATTTGAGGGAACTCGAGAGGAGGGTAAAGCTCGTCCACGATCACGGGTTCAGATATTTCATGCTGGATGTTGTGGTCAGCGGCTTCACAGCAGTACAGACCGCAGCTGAACTAGCCCACGATTACGATATGGCCATACACGGCCACAGAGCCATGCACGCGATGATGACTAGAAATCCCAAGCATGGCGTGTCGATGCTTTACCTCGCGAAGTTAATGAGGTTGATTGGCGTGGACCAGCTCCACATAGGTACGGTTGTCGGAAAGCTGGCGGGAGAGGAGAGGGAGGTAGTTGCAACCAAAGAGATGATAATGCAACAGGAAGTAGACGAGATACCCGGCCTAAGGATGTCCCAAAAATGGGGGAGGGTAAAGCCGATGCTACCGGTTGCTTCCGGGGGCCTTCACCCAGGCATCCTACCAGATTTGTTTGACATTTACGGGACGATGGATATTGTCCTGCAGTTGGGTGGGGGAACCCAGGGCCATCCAATGGGAATAGAAGCGGGAGCGAGGGCGGTCATGCAAGCCATCGAAGCATATAAGGAGGACATTGATTTGGGTGAATACGCAAAAACCCATAAGGAGCTGAAAGCGGCCCTCGACAAGTGGGGGCATATCAGACCCAAGTAGGTGAGATTTAGGTGGACTACTTGAAATACGAAGTGAATATCATCACGCCCGAGGAGAAGCAGAGGCTCTTCGACCTCAACTTGAAACGTTATCTGTACACGAAGAAGGCGAACATCTACGGGTGCTGCATGAAACTCCTGACTGAACTGGAAAACGTGAAGGACCTGTGGGAGGAGAACTTCTACACTGCTGACGAGAACATCCGCTCGCACGGTCGTCTCATCGTGTTGAAGGAAGAAGGAGGTCGACTGGACGTAAAATATGACCCATACACGAACACGGCTTTCCTGACGAACGTCGACTACTATGGGTGGATAAAGAGCATCGCGCTTGCCGTAGCTGGAGACGTCCTTGAGGACGAGCACGGAATATACTCCGTTCATGGTGCGGCGATAGATGTGGAAGGGACTGGCGTCTCCATCATAGCACCCTCGGGTACAGGCAAGACGACCCACTCGTGGGGCATGCTGAGGTTGAAAGGGGCCAGGTTGGTGACGGACGATTGGTATTTTGTGAGGATGTATGAACAGGGACCGCTGGCGTTCGGATCGGAGAAGAACTGTTACGTCGAGGCCGATATAGGCAAGATATGGAAGGAATACGAAGGCCTGCTGGAAAAGGCTCATTTTGACCAGAGGGGAAGAGCCGTGGTCAACGTGAGGTGGGCAGTGGGCAGCGGCGGGGTGATCCCGATGACGACGCTCAGGAAGATTATCATGCTCAAGAGGGATAGGGATGACCCAACGGTGATCAGAAAGCTCAGCGCGGAGGAGGCGCTTGATTATCTACTGACGAACGATTTTTGCAACCCGCATCAGTTGGTGCGGGACGAACGAAAGCTGCGGCTCAGGACGGATTTCTTCAAGCGGCTTTTCGAGGTGACGGACGTTTATCTAGTCAATACGGTCAAGCCGCCGCATGAGACCCACAGGGAGATCCTGAACGCCATCAGAGCTTGAGTTCGGCACTTGTTTTTATGTCAATGAAGTGAGATTTCTCGGGGGCCGTGGGGTAGCTTGGTCTAGCCTCCCAGCTTGGGGTGCTGGTGACCCGAG
>CAYMXQ010000013.1:14679-17442 GCA_964394495.1 Hadarchaeota archaeon (SeqCode) | reverse complement strand
TTCCGTGTAATCCTCGTAAGTGTCGTCGCTCAGCTTTCCACCGACCATCGCGTGATTTCCGGCGAGGTCCTGCGGCACGGTCAGGTCGAGCGTTATATTGGTGAAAGGCGTCTGACCGCCCCAGCGTGAGGAGATGTTGAGGTTGAAAACGAACGTCTGCATCGCCTGCCTGACCTGTTTGTAGTCAAGCTTGTCCTTCCTCACGAACGGCGCGAGCAGAGTGTCTACGGAGTTGAACGCTTGCGCGCCAGCCCACTCGTTCTGGAGCGTGCCCACAAAGTTCGCCATCTGGAGCAGGGCCGTGTCGAGGTGCGCTGGAGGCCTGGACGAGACCTTGCCAGGGACGCCGTTGAACCCTTCCGCCAAGAGTTGCCCGAGAGACCATCCGGCACAGTAACCCGTGATGCCCATCCCAAGATCGTGGACGTGCATGTCCCCGTTTGTGTGCGCGTCCGCGACCTCCATCGAGTAGACCTTGTCGAGAGTGTAGTTGGCGACGACAGAAGTTGCTATGTGGAAAAGCAGACCGGAGAGCGAGTATCCCATGTTGCTGTTCTCCTTGACCCGCCAGTCCCGCCCACCGAGGTAGTCATCCACAACGCGTTCGACTTCTAGAAACGTCGACTTTAGCTGCCTGATCTCATCGTGCCGCTTGCGGTAGAGTATGTACGCCTTGGCAGTCCTCGCGTGGCCCCTCTCGATTAGGACCTTCTCGACGATGTCCTGGATGTCCTCGACGCTCGGGACCGTGCCCGCGTATCTCTCTTCCAGGATCCTCACGACTTCGTTCGATAACACCTCGGCTATCCTTCTGTCCCTACCGCCGACCGCCGTCGCAGCAGAGAAGATGGCGTTGGTTATCCTCTCCTTGTCGAAGTCAACGACCCTGCCGTCGCGTTTCCTCACTTTTTTGATGATCTCGCTCATCTTGACACTCCTCTCAACTTACCCTTACACGTCCCAACCTACAAACGAGATTCGACCTATCAAAATTATCGCACCCCATGCAGACAGCGGTGTTCCTCCTGTGCAGTAAGTCCCACCTCGCACAGCCCCGATCCGAGAAATCGAACTTCTTGCTGTCAACAAATACCACCGCTTTCCCCGCGCTGCTTTGTCTCAACATTTTTGCTAATCTTTTTACTCTCTCTATTGCTGTCCTCTTCGTTTCCAAGTCCCACTCTTCCTCGTTCATGCCGACCTCGCTCCCCTAACCATGCAAACCTGGAAGTTGGGGGCGATCTCTTCCCTGATCTCCTTGATGAACTCGAGCGGATACGGTGCGACATTCGAGTACCTTCCATCCACGTGTAAGGCGTCGGATTTGAACTGTTGTAGGTAATACCGCTTTGAGCCTTTTATCTGTTCTGCTATCAGCGAGAGGTCATCTCTCTTCAGCGTCTCGGGGATGACCGTGGTCCTGAACTCGTAATCCACGCCGGAATTCTTGAGCAACTCTACGCTCTTCTTGACCTCCTCGAACACTCCGTTCGCCTGTTCGCCTATCACCGCCCGGTACCTCTCGTCGATCAGGGGCGCTTTCACGTCCAGCGCGATGTAGTCGACTAGGCGTCTCTCAATCAGCTCCGCCAGTATCTTCGGGTTTGAGCCGTTAGTGTCGAGCTTGACGCTGTAACCCAGCTTTTTTGCCTTTTCCAAGAAAATCGGCAGGTCAGGATGCAAGGTCGGCTCCCCTCCGGTCACCACCAATCCGTCCAACCAGCTCCTGTTAGCCTCCAGATAACTCAAAATCTCCCCCTCAGAGATGGACGGCAGCTCCTGAGGGTTCAAAACTAGATCCCTGTTGTAGCAGAAACCGCACCTGAAGTTGCACCCGCCGACGAAAGCTATCGCGGCTATCTTTCCGGGGTAATCAAGAAGGGATACCCTATGAAAACCTTTGAAGTCCACCAATCATCCCCCCGGCCAGAAATCGTTACAATATGTGTAACGATAAGGTATAAATGTTACTAATTTCGAAACACAGTATTGCATGCGAACCCTCCGAAAGAGCAAGACAGCCGAGATCCTCCTCCGGCTGCTTGATGGCCCCAAATATGTCCGGGAGTTGCTCTCAGAGGTGGGGGGCAGTGCACAAACTGTTGAGATGCGAATCCATGAGCTCATAAAGGAGGGCATGGTACAGGAGGAAACCTGGGAAGTATGGCCTTTCCGGAAGATGTTGAAGCTGACTGAGCGCGGGGGGGAGGTGGCGAAGCTCATTAAAGTCGAGGAAAACTTCTTCAACGCCTCGAAGAAGGTCGCTGCGAAGGACGTGCTGGATAGGGGGAAGTGGCTCATGGCGGTTCTTCATGCAGTCGGAGGTAGTATAAAGGGTGCTACACGCCTACAGAAGCTGCTTTTCCTGCTCAGAAAGGAGTTAGGTGTGGAGACGCAGTACAATTTCACTCCATACATGTTCGGACCACACTCGCCCAGCGTACTGGACGACACGATCGACTTGGAGCTGGCGGGATACATAAGCATACAGAACGAGGTCTTCGAGCCAACGATGGCAGGGGACTGCGTGATCACCAAAAGATACGAGCTCACACCGGATGGGACCAAGGCCGCCAAGAACGCCTATGACAAACTGCCGGATGAAACCAAACGGAATCTGCCTTTATTGAAACACTACAACGAGATGAAACTGACGGACCTGCTCAAGTACGTCTACACGAAGTACCCGAAGGAGAGCCGTGGAGCTTAGACTTTCGACAGGTCTAGGATATTCGCCTTTTTCATCTTCATGAGTTCAGCTGG
>CAYMXQ010000013.1:14441-14669 GCA_964394495.1 Hadarchaeota archaeon (SeqCode) | reverse complement strand
ATGTCCCACACGGCCTTCGCTCGCTTTATCACCGCACGATCGCTGCTTGCTACCACGTCAAACCTGCGCAACTTGAAATCTACGCCGACGACCGCCCGCGAATCGCCGTTAATGCCTAAATCCCTCAACCTCCTTCTGAACTCACCCGCGAGCTCACCGCTCCGGCTGACCTGCCTGTCGAACAATATCGTGACCTGTCTCGGCTTTCCTCCAGCCACGGCGTTCAAA
>CAYMXQ010000013.1:11820-14413 GCA_964394495.1 Hadarchaeota archaeon (SeqCode) | reverse complement strand
CAGGATGCTCTCCATCGTTATCAGCACGTTGTAGCCGTCGACACCCAGAAACTTCCCGCGTACCTTCCCGGCCCCGACCGACTTGCGGCGGTGCTCCGCTGCCTCGCGCTCAGAGAAGACACAGCGAGCGAGCATGTGTCGCGAGCGCAGGGGCAGGCGGTAATGGTTCGAGACGAAGTTCACGGCGGAATCGCGCGGATAGCCCTGGTCAAGCAGGTAACGCAGGTCACGCACGGCGCTCTCGATCTTCACCATGCGAAATCACTCGACGAAGATCGCAGGCCTGAGCGGAACGGCCAGCTTCGCCCTGTCCTGCGGGTCGTAGCGCGCCGCTTCGTCCGCCATGAATACCTGAATATCGCCGGCTCCCAACTGCTCGCGGATGTAATCGGCTGCCTCGACAAGCACCTGAAGCTCGTCCATCTCTATCTTCCCGGCCACTTCGAGCTCCTCCTCGGACATACCCCTGAGTTCCTGGACGACCATCTGAAGGTATTTCGACAGGTCGGTCTTGTACAGCCTCAGCTTTAGCCTCTCCTCGACCTCGCGCAGGAGCTTTCCGAAATCCACGTGGCCGGCCCGCACGTGCTCCATCGCGATCTTGTGCGCCCTCCTCTTCCATTCCTGCGCGACGTACATGCAGACACGGCGCGGACGCTGGGCTTTGACTACCTTCTGGATATTGGCCACGTCCTCAAGGACCCGACCGATGTAACTCTCGACGAGCTCCGCGCTCTCATCTACCAGTCCCTTCTCGACACTAGGCCACGGAGCAACAGAGATGAAGCCCTTACCGCCATTTCGCTCCCAGAGTTCCTCGCAGACGTGGGGGGTGAACGGGGCGAGCAACCTGAGCCAGACGTTCAGTACGCGCTTCAGCATGTGTGCACGCGCTTCAGGCTGCCGTGCACGCTTCATGTACCTGCGGACGTCCTGCATCAACGTGAAGAATGCGTGCTGCACGGCCTTCCTCGTCTCGAACGCGTCGAGCGCCTCGGTCGCCCCCTCGATGTGCCTCTGAAGCCTGCTGAGCATCCATCTCTCCGGCTGCGCGAAGCTGGGCTGCCCTGTCTCCTTCATGGCGATTATCTCCTCGGCGAGCGAGTAAAACCTCTCCAGGTTCTTCCGCATCGCGGCGACCTCGCTCGCTCTCCAGTCCAGATCCTGCCAAGGCTCTGTGACGGACATCAGGTAAAGACGCACAGTGTCCGCCCCGTGCTCCCTGACGGCCTCGTTGACTGCGATGATGTTCCCCTTCGACGAGGACATCTTCTGTCCCTCGAGCACCGCCACCCCGAAGCTGACTATCCCGCGCGGGCATTTGTTCGGGAAGAGCAGCGCGTGGTGGAAGATGTGGAACGTTAGGTGGTTGGGTATGAGCTCGTTCGCAGACATCCTGTAATCCAAGGGATACCAGTACTCGAACTCTTTCCTCATCTGCTCGAGCTTATCGATGTCTACCCCAGTGGAGCTCGATATCGCGGTCGGTAATCCCTCACCACGGAAGAGGTACGTGAAGACACCGTCAGTGAGCTTGTCCGACTGTATCATCTTCAGGATGTGGGAGATGGTGTAGTAGGCCATGTATATCGTCGAGTCGCTCAATGATTCGATTATCCACTTGGGATCCCACGGCGCAGGTGTACCCATACCGATGTTGCGAGTACAGGGCCACTCGTGGAGCCAGTTTATCGTGTGTTCGAACTGTACGCGGGTCTCAGGCGGCACCAGGTGCATATGGGCCAGACACTCCCTGGTTTTGTCCTTCCACCCCATGTCGGCGTAGTTCAGGAACCACTGGTCCTCAACCACCTTAACGGCCACCTTGGTCCCACACCTGCAGACGACCGGCTTGGCTGAGAACTCGTACAGCTTGGCGGCTTTGTTCATGGCGATCATGTCGTCGCGCACGGCCTGTTTCGCCTGGGGCACTATCATGCCGCCGTACGTCGGGACCCAAGAGCGCATCCTGCCCTTCGCAAACTCATCTCGATAGACCTCTGAGGTCGCATCCTCGAGCTTTGGATTCGTCTGTTGGGTGATTCCCATCCTGTTAACCACATCTACGGCGGGAGACTCGCTGAACCCCTCGACTTCAATCAGGGAAATCGGCTCTAGTTCCGTGACTGTGTGTGGGCTTATACCGTACTGGCCAAGAGACTCCGGTTTCTGCTGGAGTTCCAATAGAGCCACGTAGTCGTATGGAGCATGCGATGGAACCGACCCGACCACGCCAGTCGCGTTGTTCGGGTCCACGAAACGCGCTGGGAGAATCGGCACGCGTTTGTGGGTGAGCGGCACCTCCACCTCCTTTGTGAAATCAATCGTCATCGGCCTGACATCGCCTACTTTGTAGCCCTGCTGTTTCAACTTCTCGACCGCCTGCTCGCTTACAATCCATTTCTCACTGCCTACGTTCGCGATGACGTAGCTCACATCTGGGTTCAGCCAGAGATTCGTCACACCGAAAACCGTCTCTGGCCTCAGGGTGGCGGCGGGAAGGATGTAATCATCCATCCTGTACTTCAACAGCGTGAACTCCACTATCTCCGCGCCCTCGCCCTCGAGAAGGTCGTGGTCCGTCACAGGGTTC
>CAYMXQ010000013.1:2778-11810 GCA_964394495.1 Hadarchaeota archaeon (SeqCode) | reverse complement strand
CAACCTGGGCACCATTTCACGGGGTGTTTGCCCTTCGCGATCAGCCCGGCGTCCTGCAGCTCGTGATACTGCCACGTCACGAACTTGCTGTAGTGGGGGTCTATCGTGGTGAACTCGCGGCGCCAGTCTATCGAGTAACCGAGCCACTCCATGCCCTTGCGGTAGCTCAGGTCGCTTTCCCTGGCGAAGTACGTGGCGTAGTATCGCGGATTTTCGAACTCCGACAGGCTGCTCTCGGGGATGCCGTATAGTTTGGTCAGCACTTGCACGAACCCTGGCTCGCGCCTCGCGACTCTCTTGGCCGCTCCGACGATCGGCGTCCCCGTGAAGTGGTAAGCCATGGGGAAGAGCACGTTGAAACCGCGCATGCGTTTGTACCTGGCAATGACGTCGGGCACAGTGTACGTACGCCCGTGGCCCACATGCATTGGGCCAGAGACGTATGGATACGCCACTGTGACGTAGAACTTTGGCCTCTCGTCCGGCTTTGACTCGAAGAGCTTAGCGTTGCGCCATGCCTGCTGCCACTTGCCGTCTATGTCCTTCCAATTTACCAAATGTTCACCTTTAGGTCTGTTTCTCGCACGTCTCTAACGCTTTCCTCAGCGCAGCTATAAGAAAGTCCTTCTTCGGTCCCGCACCTTGACCCATCGAGGGCTTGCCTCCGCCCCCTCCGCCCAGAACTCTTGAGGCCTCCGAGACCATCGCGCCGCAGTCGACCCCGGCTCCCACGGCGCTTTCACCCGCCATCGCCACTATCCTGGCCATGTCATTGCTCGACCCAAGCACCACGACCAGCCCTTTGTCCTCCCTCGTGAGCGCGCTCGCTATTTTTATTATCTCTTCCACGCCTGCGCCCTCCACCTCCTCGCATATCGCCTTGACCTTGCCCGCAGTCCTAACCCTAGACTTGAGCTCGACTATCCGTGACTCTGCCATCCGATGGCTCAACCGCTCTACTTCCTTCTCTGCCGACCTCCACTGATCGAAAAGCTGCTGGGTCGCAGCAGCTACATGCTCCGGCGCTGTTCGGAGGATCTCCGCGGCTTTCGCGAGCTGATGTTCCTGCGCCTGCACGGACCTCAACGCCGCAGCCCCGACCGCGAACTCTATCCGCTCGATCCCATCTTGGATCCGCTCGGTGCGTATTACCTTGATCAACCCGACCTCTCCGGTGTGCTCGAAGTGAGTCCCCGCGCAGGCCTGAGTGTTCCATCCTTCAACATCTATCACGCGGACTTTCTTTCCTGGGACTATGCCGCCTTGGTACAGGTCGAATCCGTGTCTGCTCTCGGCATCGTTCCGGTCCATCCACTCTGCCCTCACATGACGGTTCTCCACGACCACGTTGTTCGCCAGGCGCTCGATTTCACGCAGCTCTTCCGGCTCGATGCGCTTGAAGTGGGAGATGTCGAGACGGGCACGCTCAGCTCCCTTCTGCGCTCCCTGCTGCCAGATGTGCGACCCGAGCACCCGACGCGCGGCGCCGAGCAGGATGTGGGTGCCGGTGTGATGGGCCATTAATGAGCTACGTCTCTCCCAGTCCAGCTTCCCGACCACCCGTTGCCCGGGTTTGAACGGGTTCGGCTTGACGCGATGCAGGATTATCTCTCCGACCTTGACCGATTCCAATACCTCCGCTTTCACTCCCTTGCACTCGATCCATCCGACGTCGCTCGGTTGCCCACCGCCTTCGGGATAGAAGGCCGTCTGATCCAGCACTACATAATCGCCAAACCCCTGCAGAACCCGAGCCTTGAACTCCTGCGCGTACGGATGCGTGTAGTAAAGTTGTTTGGTCGGCGGGAGGCGGCCGAGTTTCTTCTCCGAGACCGGCGCCGTCGATGTCGGCACGTGCCTAGCTCGGCTATGGGACTTCGCAACCGTTATGTAGAAATCCTCGGGGACGTCCACGCTCACGCCCAGCTTGCCGGCAACCTCCTTCACGATGTCAGGGGTCAATCCGTGGCTGTCGTAGAGCTCGATGAGTTTCCCGCGAGGCAAGGACTCCCCTCTGGCGCGTAGCTCTTCCACCATTCGCTCGACCATCCTGCTACCCCGAGAGACCGCGTCCTTGTATCGTCGCTCTTCCGTTTCGACGACCTCGAGGATGTAACCCTTCTTATCATCCAGTTCGGGAAACTGCGGGATAAGCTGCCCGAGCTCGAAAGCCATTAGCTCTGCTAACGGCACCTTCAGGCCCAACTCCCGCATCAGACCCAACGCCCGTCTGAGCACACCTCTAGCCAAGTACCCCTCACGAACGTTGCTTGGTGTTATCCCATCCCCGAACATGAAGGCTAGGCATCTCAGGTGGTCGGCGACTGCATAGACCGCCTCGAGCGGAGCCAACAACTTGTCAAGCTCCTCGACGCTCAGCCCAGTCTGCAACGAAACCTTGGACCTGAGCGCTCGCAGGTCGCGGCCTGTCTCGATGTCGATTAGCCCAGCGAGTCTCGAGTTCTCGCGGAGCACTTCCTCGGGAGGCATCTGCAGACCAGACAGCCTGCGGATGTGTTCAACCACCGGGCCGAATATCGCCTCGTAGCTCGAAGCCGTCCCCTGAGAAAGCCAGGCAAGGCGCTCGATCCCGTAGCCCGTATCCACGATCTTCATGGGGAGCGGCGAGTATTTGCCGTCGGTGCTGGCGTATTGCATGAAGACCAGCGTCGCCACCTCCAGCCCTCGCACGTTCACCTCGAAATCCTCGCCGGCGTTCCCCCCGCCCTCCCAGAAGTCCTGGATGTATGAGATCTCTGCGGGTTTTATCCTCAGTTCCTTCGTCAAAAACTCGTGGCACAGAGCGACCGTCTTGTCGTTCCAGTATACGTTCTTGCCGCGGGAGTTGAACGCATGGTGGCCGCCCATGAAGAAGAGAGTGAAGTGCCTGCCTGAACGCCCGACGTTGTCTATGTCTTTAAGACGTATGCTCGGTTGGCTCACGACCAGCGGGTTCGCCGGGGGAGGCACCTGCCCGCTCGTTACCCAGGGCTGGAAATCCGCGATGGAGGCGATTGTGAGGAAGATGTCGTCGCGCCATCTGGCAACGACGGGATACCGTTTTATGACATCGTGGCCGTGCCGCTCGAAGAACTTTAGAAAAGCTCGCTCCATCTTTTGCAGCGTGTATTTACCCTGAGTCGGTGGTCGGCCTATGAACGTGTACTCATCGCACGGAGTGTCGCCGCACGTCTCACGTTTGTGATCGAGCGTCCAGAATATCCTGCCGCAGCCCTTGCACTTCTTCCGCTCGAACCCCTCGCGCTCGAAAATATCCACCTTGTATATACTGTCCTTCACCCGCTCGACCTCTCAAACAAATATTTGGGGTAAAGTTAAAAGTGTTCGCTAACTCGGGATTACGACCACGCAAAAAGCCTCCAGTCTGGCGTGGTCTATGTGTGCACGTGATTAGCAAAGCGGAACTACGGATGCGAAGGTCCGCCGATGCGCCCCTGTTCCGTAGGTCGTCTCAATGCCAAACTTAACCGAACAGCGCACCCAGCCCGGCCAACGCTTCCTCGTCTTCCTTCTTCTCTTCCTCGACTTTCTTCTCGTCCTTCTTCGCTTCGGCCTTCGCTGGGGCGGTTGCTGCAGCTGCCGGTGCAGCCGCTATTGGGACGGCCGCTCCCTTGATCGCCTCGTCGATGTTCACTCCCTCGAGCGCTGCGACCAATGCCTTAGCCCGGGCCTCGTCGGCCTGTATCCCGGCTGCCTTTAGTGTACTGAGTAACCCTGCCTCGTCCACTTTTTTACCAGCCGAATGCAGCATCAATGCCGCGTAGACGTATTCCATTCTCACACCTCCGCTCCGAACTGCATGAACCTCTAAACCCTTATTTCTTCTCCTCTTTAGGCTTTTCTTCAGCGGGTTTTTCTTCGGTTTTCACTTCAGCGGGCGCAATCCCGAGCATGTCCATTAGCTCCATGTCCAGCGCGTTTTTATCTTTAGTTCCGAGCGCCGCCGCAATCCCTAACATCTCAGCGCGGGCTCTGGCTAGCAGCGCGGGCATGACCTGCGACACCGGCAGGCAGGAGTTCAGCGCGAGATTTTGAGCGGCGATGTATGCCTTTGATATCATTATCCCGACGGTAGCGGATGTCAGGTAATCCGCATTCACAGCTAGGTTGAAAGCGCTGGCCCACGCGAGCCTGACCTGCTCGAGGGCTTTCTTCTGGTCGAAGTCTAAGATTTCTCCGGAGAATATCATGCTGCCCTCGCAAGCTGCCCTAAGCTTCAGACCGAGCTCGAGTGGCATTATCCCGAACTTGGCGAGGGTATTGGAGACCTCCTTGGTTATGACATCGCCCTCTTTCAGGAGATGGCAGTCCTCTAGGATGACGACCTTCCCGGCCTGAATCCTCGCCTTGATCCCGACGCGCTGGAGCTCCGCGACCACGGGACCCGGCGTGAAATCTGTATCTCCGGCCGGGATTATGATGTCCCTGAGTGACTTTGAGCCTGGCTTTGCAGGGGCGCTTATCCTGCTCTCGCGTAAGAAGCGGTTGAGTTTGAACGGGTTCATGTTTGAGAGTATCAGCGCCGACTGTCCGACCAAGAAGCCCGCGAGATCTTTGAGTTTCGGGTTCCTGCCTGCAGCCTGCCCCATCGCGAGGAACATCAGCGTGTTCTTCGACACCACTATCGCGGCCTCTCCCCTGAGCTTCCGACGAATCTGCTGGAACTGCGATGCTGGGAGCTCCGAGATGTCGAGCACGCCCACAACTGTGTAGCGCTCGAGGAGTCCCGAGATCTCGCCCACCGCGTCATGCTTCCAAGGAGCTATGCTCTTCGCTTTTGTAGTGACCATATCCTTCACGCCTCCAACTTGACCGGCTTACCCATCGTGGTCTTTATCTTAATCGCGCTGATTTCTCCCCCGCGCTCACCCAGCTTATGTTCGATCGCTTCCAGTACTGCCTTGGCGTTAGCCGCGATTTGTTCGTCGCTCATGCTCTCGACTCCGATCTTGGCGTTGAGGACAGCTTGGTCCCTGGTCAACAACCGCAGGGTCTTTTTCATGCGCTCAATCATCGGAGCAGGGTTCGCCGTGGTCGGGACCGGTTTTGGCATTTTCCCCTTCGGCCCGAGCACAGGCCCGAGCGTCTTACCCAAAAGCACCATGAAGTCTGCCTGGGCGAGTGAGAAATCGTACTCCGCCGCAATCTTCTTCGCACGTTTCCGATTACGCCCCAGCGATTCCACGTCATCCTTGCCGAGCACAAGATCGGCTCCCGAATCACGTGCCCGTCGTGCCAGCTCTCCGTCCGCGAAAACCAAGACCTTCTTCGGCCCGCCGATGAGATGAGGCAAAACCACGTCATCAGTGATCCTCCCCTCAGGCTTCTTCATGTCGATTCCACCTAGCGTGATGAACATGTCGATGCTCTGCTCGAACTTGCGCTTTGGACTAGCTTCGCGCATCTGTTTTATTGCCTTGAGCATTTGCTCCGTCGTGGCCGTCATCTCACTTCAACTCCTCGCTGCGTTTTCCCTCCGCGATCTCCTTCTGGACCTCGCGCGCGTCCTTCCCATCGACGGTCACGCCGAGGCTGACGCAGGTGCCCAATACCTCCATCACGGCGGCCTTCAGGTCCTTCGCCAGTGTCCCCTCAGACTTGAGCTTGGCGATGCCGACGGCCTGCGCTAGGCTGAGGTTCCCCACCACCTCAGTGCCTGTCGTCTTCGCACCCCTCTCCAACTTTAGCTCCTTTTTGATGAGGGCGGCCATGGGCGGCGAACCTATCTCGATGTCAAACTCCCGCGTCTTCTTGTCCACCACCACGGTCACCGGGACCCTCATTCCAGAGAACGAACTCGTCTTCTCGTTTATCTTGGCCACGACCTGCCCGACGTTGACCCCGAGCGGCCCCATGGCTGGTCCCAAGGGTGGACCAGGGGACGCCTTCCCCCCTTCAACCATCACTTTGACCCTGGACTTCATCTACGTCACCTTAACCGGGTTTATGACTCCCTCAAAGATAAGAGGTGGACGCTAAAAAGAGCTGTGGTCGGGCCTACTGCTCCAGTATCTCCAGCTTGCCGTATATGCCGGAGCTCACGTGGACCTCGTCGCGGAAGAGCCTCGCATATCCGTTGGTGATCTTTATCTTATCCCCAACCTTTACGCGGTCTATGTCCGCGTCCCACAGCGAGACCTTTATCTTCCCGGAGTCGTCCTCAGCCAATGCTGTCGTCACCCTGCCCTCTTTGCCGTCCCTGCGGACATATGCGCGGGGCGCCTCCAGCTCGACGACCTTTAGCTCCAGGTCTATGCGCCGCATGTCTGCCCTAATCTCGTTCGCCTTCACTCAGTTTCCTCCTTCTCCTTTTTCTGAATGACCTTGACGGCGTCACCTCGGACCGTGACCGGTATCGGGACCGTTGCCTCGAAGAGCTCGACCGTCAGCTCTTCCTTCCCCTCGTCCAGCCTTATTATCCTCGCACGTTCGCCTCGGAACGGCCCGGAGACCAGCTCCACTATGTCCCCTATCTCTATGCCGGCGGTGGTGGGCTTTGGCACCAAGAACTGCTCCAGTTGTTCTATCGGGACCTCCCCTGCGACCATACCCTTAGCATGTTTGACCCCGGCGCGAGCACGTTCAACGCTCGACTTCCCAACCGCCTCAACGAAGACATAACCCCTTATCCCGGGTGGCGCCAGGACCGATTTTATCGGCAACTTTGAATCCTTCGCCCTCGCCACAATCATGTCGGTCGTGTTCTTCTCCTGTCCGATCGTTGTCCGAATTGCGAAGATTGCCGGTTTTTGAACCTCTTCCACTGGCTCACCTCAAGCTGACGCAAAAATCCCCTGAACGACGTAGCTGGCGATCATGATGACGAACCCGACGAAGCCCACGAGCAAAATCCCAAGCCCGGTCACTTTGGCCACCTGCATGTACTCGTCCTTGTCCGGTTTTTTCGCTACTTGCAACACGCGCTTGCTGTTTTGTAAGAACTTTCGCATCTAGAGTAACTCCAATCCAAGGTCAGGTAGTTCGCCTTTCTTCCTGGTTTTGTCCACGCCGCCTCCCACATAGGGTGAGTGGACACCTGAGATGACCAGCATCACCTTCACCGAGTTCTTCATGTCCTCGTATATCTGCGCGCCCCATATGGTATTGGCTTCCGGAGCTAGAGATTCCGAGACGCGTGAGACTATCTTCTGGGCCTCCTCGAGCGTCAGGTCTTGACTACCCCTCACATTCACCAGAGCACCCTTGGCACCGGTTACGTCCACATCAAGCAACGGGCTGTTGAGAGCCTCGTCCACTGCCTCGATGGACCGGTTGGCTGTATCGGACTCTCCTATCCCGATCATTGCAACGCCTCCGTTCTGGAGCACCGTGCGTACGTCCGCAAAGTCGAGATTGATCAGCCCGGGTCTCGTTATCATCTCGGTTATCCCCTTGGCAGCATCCATAAGCAGCCCGTCCGAGACCTTGAACGCTGCGCCTATTGGGAGATCAGGAGCCAGCTGGAGCAATTTGTCATTAGGAATCACCACCACTGTGTCGGTGACCGCCCGAAGTCGCTCGAGTCCCTGCTCGGCGTTTACCCTCCGCCTCGTACCCTCAACGGTGAACGGTAGAGTCACGACACCGACCGTCAGCGCGCCGAGCTTCTTCGATATCTCTGCCACCACTGGAGCTGCACCTGTCCCGGTCCCACCGCCGAGACCACACGTCACGAAGACGAGATCCGCACCATAGATGTTGTCCTTTATCGTACCCTCGTCCTCCCTAGCGGCGGTCTCCCCAATCTCAGGGTTATTGCCAGCGCCTAGGCCACCGGTTGAGTCGCGCCCGATTAGGATTTTCCTGTCTGCAGTAGTGTAGAGGAGGTCCTGGGCGTCTGTGTTGAGTGCTATCATCTCAGCTCCTTCAATCCCTGCCGCCATCATTCGGGAAATTGTATTGCAACCAGCTCCGCCGCACCCGACTACGATGATCCTCGCTTT
This sequence comes from Hadarchaeota archaeon (SeqCode), assembly GCA_964394495.1. Taxonomy (GTDB): domain Archaea; phylum Hadarchaeota; class Hadarchaeia; order Hadarchaeales; family Hadarchaeaceae; genus B75-G9. The sequence continues at coordinate 3,846 of CAYMXQ010000013.1, read as the reverse complement.
TGACTGCCGGAGTACTTGCTCAATCTCCTCGTTTGAGAGGGATTTCGAGGCAGGTGCCGAGAGCTTCGCTGGAGCTTCGACCCCTGGTTTCAGCGAAAACCCGGTCTCAGGAGCAAACACGGCATTTTCAACCCTCAAACTAATCCCTTCTTTCATTTTTTAATTTTCATTCGAACCGATTTAAATGTTTGCCTCACTTGGAATTTTATCCGTGCGAACGGCGGGGATGCTAAGACCGGCCGCGACACGCTGACAGAGGGCCCTTTGCTCCCTGCTCATCCCCTTCCAGTCAAGTACCAACATCTTCACACCGCCATCCGTGCAGAGGATGGTCTGCTCGATGAGCTTTTCGTCGAAGTTTACGTACTTTGGTAGGATGTGCCCAACCCCAACTCTGCTTCGAAGAGAGACCTCGGTGTGGCGGGGGGCGTAATGGGGCCCGCCGAACGCAGCTGCGTTTACGCATTTCTCCTGCGAACTCGCTGCCGCCATTATAGCTAACGCCGCGGCCTCTCCGGCTTTCTCGTTCTGCCACTGGTCTGGCGTGCTGCCTATCTCGACAAAAGTGACTGGGACCTCTAGCTGGATCGGACCATGGTGAGTGGCTTCCAGAGAAACCTCGTGAGGTAGCCCGAAATCATCGCGCGCCGATACCAACGCCTGCAAGGCGGATTTGATCGTTGACGGCGATACCATTGCCAGCTCCCCTCTTTCTATTTCTCCAGGCGCGTGAACAGTGAGCGATGGTCTACCCACCTCACTCGCATGTCTCGAGGCGATTATGACCTCGTCAGCGTCGAAAGGCAACGCGGTGATTTTAGTGGCCTCCTCGTTTACCAGCGTCATCGCCACGTTTTTCTGGATGTATAGATTCGGCACGGTGGACGATTTCTCAAAGTTATACAATTGTAGTAGCTGAGCGGCGATGTTTTTTGCAGCTGGGTCTTTTGCGGAGGCAATAATCAGCTTCATCATTAGCGACTATCTCTGAGGGCAAAAATAGATGGTGGGCCCGGCGGGATTCGAACCCGCGAGCTTCGCCATGTCAAGGCGACGTTTGTTAGGGGG
>CAYMXQ010000013.1:0-2743 GCA_964394495.1 Hadarchaeota archaeon (SeqCode) | reverse complement strand
CATTATATTTAAGATATATTAGGTGGACCGGGCGGGATTCGAACCCGCGACCTCCCGCATGCCAAGCGGGCGTTCAATCTGGTGAGATTTTCTCATTACCAGGCTGGACTACCGGCCCACCAATAGAGGATGATGAAGAGAGTTTAAGAGATTTTGTAATGCGGGATTTAGCGAAGCCGCAGACCCTGGATGGTCTTCGTCTTCCAGTTATAGCGGTTGATGCGGCTCGACCTCCCATAACCGCACGCCGCACAGACGCCCTGCTGGGCGTGATAGGCCCGTCTGCCGCACCGCCGGCAACGGATATGCACTACCTTGTGACGCTTGCCCATAGAAGGGGTGCCTTTGGTCATGCCCATCACCCAGCTGGCGAGATGAATACGACGCTATCGCCCCGTATGACCATGGTCCCATATCGTTTGCTCGCTTCCCCGCCCTGGACCTCTTCGGCCTCATCGAGCACGATGTTCACGTGCACGTCGAAGCCGCTGAGCTTCCCTCGGAGTTCTCGTCCACCCTTGAGCCCTACGAGGACGCACGAGCCCAAGGCGCGGTTCAGCACGTCTAGCGGTCGCTGCGACATTAAATCACCAACCCCCTCTCCAGCCACATATTTAAGGGTATCTGGACCACTTTTTTCTGATGCCGATTAAACGACGCTATCGACTGCGGAAGAGCGAAGCCAGACAGATTGCACGGGAGGCCGTGGAAAAGTTAGGGGAGGGGGTTAGCGGACTCTTTGAGGAAGGGGTCGAGATTTTGGAGACTGAGGACGGTAAAGAGATCATACTGGCTGAAGGTAAGGAGCTCTTCTTCAGGACGCGCGATGGGCTCTTCCCAATTCTGACCGCGGTCGATGCTGTCCGTCTTCGACGCGTGGTGGTTGACATGGGCGCTGTGCCGCACGTGGCGAACGGGGCAGATGTCATGGGGCCGGGAGTGACCTCAGCAGATGCGGAAATCAGAGCGGGGGACATCGTGGCTGTGGTGGACGAGCGCCATGGTAAACCCATATCCGTCGGGGTGGCGCTTGTCTCGGGCTCAGAGATGAAGACCCCAAAAGGGAAAGTCGTTGAAAACGTTCACCATGTTGGAGACGAGATATGGCAAGCCACTCGAGAAAAGAGTTAAATATGCAGAGCAAGACCGATTAGTAGTTGAGGTGGTGGTGTGGGGTTTTTCAATAAGATGTTCGGAGGGTCTAAAGCGGGGACAGTGGGTTCTCAGGAAGTGCCTGTCATGGAGATCGAAGACATCAGCAAGAGCAGGACTTTCCGTGAGATCGAGCCAATTCATGTGAAAACAATGGAATTGCGCAGCCTGATAGATGTAGATGAAGTAGCGAACGAACTTCGTAACGGCAACATAATAATCCTCGAAATCAGCCCGCTCATGAACCAGGACCCGGACCAGCTGAAGCGAGCGATCGACCAGATCAAGGGGATTTGTCAGGCCATAGGCGGCGATATCGGGCGCTTGACGGAGTCGAAGGTCATCGCAACTCCGAAATTCGTCGAAATCCAGAAAAAGACCTGAAGCTGTTTTGGTGAACTCATGCCTAAGAGGGAGTTCGTGCTCCCTACTGAGCGCTGTCCAATCTGTGGAGCCAAGGATACGTTCAAGGTAACTGGCAGAATCGACGACGTACCTTACTTCGGAGAGACGATGGAAACCTTGATGACCTGCGACAGCTGCAGGTTCCGACACGCGGACGTCTTGCATCTGGAAAAACACGAGCCCACGCGCTACGATTTTTCGATTTCGTCTGAAGATGATATGATGGTGCGGGTCGTCAGGTCGAGCACTGGAACGATAAAGGTGCCAGAGCTCCACGTGACAGTGAAACCGGGCCCAGCGAGCGAGGGCTACGTCTCTAACATCGAGGGGGTGCTCGAACGTATAGAGGGGGCAATCAAAATTGCAATCGCGCGGACGGACCCGACCAGACGCCGACGCGGTGAGGCCAAACTGAAGAAACTCGATGATATTCGGCGGGGGAAGGCTAAAGCCACGATCATCATTGTTGATCCGTTTGGCAACAGCGCGATCGCCGACAAGCGCGCGAGGAAGCAGGTGTTGACCGAAAAAGATGCGGCTAAACTCTAGTGCAGTCTTATCGTCTCGAGGTTCGACATCGCCCTTGTATCAACCCTGAAGAGTCTGTGCAGAGCGCTTGCCAAGTCCATGCAATTGGCCGCATCACCGTGTACGACCAAGACCCGCTGGGGCTTCGATGATATCCTGCGCACGTAGTTCAAAAGCTGAGCCCGGTCGGAGTGTCCGCTGAAACCCTCCACGGTCCTTATATCCATGTTGACCTTTACCTCCTCCACCCTGCCCTTTCCACTTGAAAGGGGAATCTCACGCCATCCTTTCTGGATCCTCCGCCCGAGAGAGCCCTCGGATTGGTACCCCACGAATATCAGGGTGTTGTTTGGGTCGGGGGCCAGACGCTTAAAGTACTCCATGATGGGTCCTCCTGCCATCATGCCCGCGGTCGAAATGATGACGCTCGGCTCCCCCTCGATGACACTGGCACGCTGGTCCGGACCGGAGACTCTGGTGAACATGTCGGAGAGAAACGGATTTTCGTCCGCCCTGAATATCAGGTCGCGTAAATCCTGTGAAAGATATTCTGGATAGGCCGTGTGGATGGCAGTGGCCTCCCATATCATCCCATCCAAGTAGACGTGCAAGTCTTTGAACAGTCCCTTCCTCTTACAGTCCTCAAGCAAGACCATCG
>CAYMXQ010000012.1:682-20988 GCA_964394495.1 Hadarchaeota archaeon (SeqCode) | reverse complement strand
AACAACAAGCTAGTCGCCGTTGATGCGGGTGGAAAAGTTTACATCTGGAACCAGCTGCCGCTGAACGGAGAGAACTACAATATCGAGATAGGGCCGCAGCTCGGCGGCGGGATGCAACTGAGCCAGCCTTGGGGAGTCGCCGCAGACGCAAATTACATGTTCGTGGGCGACAAGGGACAGAACAAGATATTTGTGTGGCAAGGCGGAATCCCGACCACCGCGAGGGCGCCCGATTTTACAATCGATGTCTATACTCCATCCCAGCTACACAGCGACGGACAGCGCTTGTTCGTCGCCAGCATGGAGAGGGGCATCTACATATGGAATCTACCTCTAAACACTTCGAATCTCAACTATAACGTGTTCATTGACAAACTCGTTATTAACATGAACCTGCCGCAGGGAGTTTTCTCGGACGGTACTCACCTATTCGTTGCAGACACAAGCAACAACCGGGTGTTGATTTGGAACACGATCCCGACCACCGGCACCGAGCAGCCCAACATAGTTTTGGGCCAGCAGAATTTCAGCGATGTTTGCCCACGAACGACCAAGAGCGGACTATACATGCCGCGTTCCCTGTACTTCGACGGCGGCTTCTTATGGGTCGGTGAGTTCAAGTTCTCCAATCGGGTGCTGAGGTTCAGCCCGCACTGATTTAGAGGTCATGACAAATTAAAACATCACAATCCTTTTATAAGCCCCATAATCAAACTAAAGAAGGGCTTTTGAGCGAGACCTTCGTCAAAAGGGCAAAGGAGCGGGCGAGCAAGATAGATTCTAGGATTGTACTTGCGATTGACCCCTCATTTAATCCATATCGTTTCAAACGCCGAGAGGATAGGTCGAAAGAAAGACTTGACATCAGCAAAAACACGAAAAACCTCCTCTCTGAACTGGATGGTCTAGTGGCCGGCGTGAAAATAGGGTTGCCCATCATGCTCGGACTAGGACCAGACCAGGTAGAGGACATCCTGAACTCCCATCATAAAAGCTACTTCTTCATCTGTGACCTGAAGATGGCCGACATAGGGCACATCAACCGCTTGGTGGCAGAGCAGCTGTTCGAAATCGGGTTCGACGCCATCATCATCCACGCTGTTATCGGGGCTAAGGAAGGAATCGACAAGGTAGTGGAGCTGGCCCACAGCATGAAAAAAGGAGTGCTAGGGTTATGCGCTATGAGTCACCCTGGAGCGAGCGAGCACCTCAACCAGCACCTAGACAAGTTGCTATCTATAGCGGCCTCAGCTGGCGTGGACGGCTTTGTCCTGCCGGCTACCTACCCGCAGTTGATAACCCACACCAAGAAAGCATATCCCTCCGCGCTGGTGTTCTCACCCGGAGTCGGCGTCCAAGGGACACCGTTCGGTTCGGCGCTCTCGGCCGGAGCTGACTTCGAGATAATAGGTAGGAGCATCTCACAGGCAAAGTCCCCTGCGGACAAGGCCAAGGAGATACTGGAGGATATGAGAGGATGCGCATCGACATGCCCAAACTCGCGCTAGCACTGGCCAAGCACAAATGCGTCCTAGTCGGGGAGTTCAAACTCTCCTCGGGTATCACGAGCCCCTACTACGTCGACCTTAGAACTGTTCCCTCCCACCCGGAGCTGTTCGACCTCGTGGCCGACGCGTACGTCGCCGGGCTGAAAGATCTCAAGCTGACCTTCGACCGCATCGCCGGGATAGCGACGGCTGGTGTGCCAATCGCCTCACTCGTCGCACACAAGCTGAAGAAACCGTTCCTGTACGCCAGAAAGGACGAAAAGGCCTACGGAACCAAGAACCTGATCGAGGGAGTGGTAAACGCTGGCGATTCCGTGCTGGTCGTGGACGATGTCGCAACCACCGGAGGAAGCCTGCAGCGGGCGATTGGGGCCCTGCGCGAGCGTGGTGCAAAGGTAAATCACGTGATGGTGCTTGTCGACCGAGAGCAGGGGGCAAAGGAGAGTCTCAATACCATGGACGTCAAGTTGATCTCTCTCATGACGTCGTCCAAGCTAATCGAAGAACTCCACTTAAAAGGAATCGTGGTGAAGGGTGATTATGAGAAGGTTCTCGAGTATATCCGGAGGGGCAAGCATGTTCAAGGGACGTGACGTGATCTCGGTCTTGGACTTCACCAGAGACGAAATCGAGAAGATTTTCAGGACCGCCTCGAAGATGGAGAAGAGCGGAAAACAGACGCGGACGTTTCTAAAGGGAAAACTGCTGGCAACGGCGTTCTTCGAGCCGAGCACCCGCACTAGGCTCAGCTTCGAGACGGCGATGCGCAGGCTCGGCGGCTCCGTGATCGGGTTTTCTGAAGTGGAGGGGACTTCGATTGCCAAGGGCGAGAACATGGCCGACACCATCAGGATGCTCGACTCATACGCCGACATCATCGTGATGCGCCATCGCCATGAGGGTGCGGCGAAACTCGCGGCGGAGATAGCGAAGGTCCCCGTGATAAACGCGGGAGACGGCAGCAAACACCACCCGACACAGGCGATGGTCGACCTCTACACGATATGGAAGGAACTGGGGAAAATAGACGGGCTACACGTTGCACTCGTTGGCGATCTGAGATACGGTAGGGCCGCGGCGTCGCTAATCTACGCTCTGACGAAATTCAAACCGAGAAAGATTTCTCTCATATCACCGCCGCCGCTCAAGCCTAGAAAAGAAATCGAGGACTTCCTCAAGGACTCCAAGCTGAAATTCTTCGTGGGTGAAAAACTGGAGGAGATAGTCGGAGACATCGACGTGCTGTACGTGACCCGCATCCAGAAGGAGAGGTTCCCAGACCCTGCTGAGTACGAGAAGGTCAGGGACAGCTACCGCATCGAACTAGGCCTCTTGCAACGAGCGAAAAGTAATATGATAATCCTCCATCCTCTCCCCAAGGTGAACGAGATAGACTTGAGTGTGGACGAGAGCAAGCACGCTAGGTACTTCCAGCAGGCGGCGTACGGCGTCCCGGTGAGGATGGCGCTACTCGCCCTCCTTCTAGGAGCAGTGAGATGATGGCCAAGATGGAAGAGCTGATAGTGCGCAGGATACGCGACGGCACCGTGATAGACCACATATCCGGAGGGCAGGCGCTCAACGTCCTGAGGATACTTGGGATAAGGGGCGGGGAGGACTACGCGGTTGCCATAGTCATGAACGTAAAGAGCAGGAGGCTTGGGAAGAAGGACATAGTAAAAATCGAGGGACGTGAGATCGCTCCCGGCGAAGTTGACAGAATCGCGCTCATCACCCCTAAGGCGACCATCAACACAATCAAGAACTACCGCGTCACCAAAAAGGTGAACGTGAAGCTGCCCAACAGGATAAAAGGGATCCTCAGCTGCACGAACCCCAGCTGCATATCCAACAAACCCCAAGAGCCTGTGACCCCTTCGTTCAGGGTAGCGTCCCGCACACCGACCTCACTAATATGCGAGTATTGCGGTACCCACATCACACATGAAGAAGTCGTGGCGCAATACGCTCTCACGAGCAGTTGAGTGATGAGCTTGGAAAAGCGGCGGACCAAAAAAGAGAGCAAGAGCGAAAAAGGAGCCCCCCAATACAAGGATTTTGGATTCAAACCAGTGGAAATCAAAAAAGTCGTTTCCGAGAGCTCAAAGGTAAAATCGTTTCATCTTAATCTCACGACATCTCAAACCCCTCTGCCGGGGCAGTTCATGATGGTGTGGCTACCGGGCGGCGAGGAGGTCCCCATGAGCATTTCAGATGTGGATGGAGACAACGTCAGGATATCGATCGCGAAAGCTGGTCAGACGACTACGGTATTACATAAACTCAGGAAGGGGGACACGCTTTTCACCCGTGGGCCATTTGGCAATCACTTCTCGCTCGATGCGGACTCTTACCTTCTCGTCGGCGGTGGTTATGGCGCTGCTCCGCTAATATACGCTGGGAAACTCATCTCGAAATCGGGCAAACGGGGCGTGTACCTCGTGGGGGCAAAAAACTCTTCAGAACTCCTTTTCGTGAAAGAAGCGCAGAGATGGGGTATGAAAGTTTATGCGGCCACCGAAGACGGGTCAGCGGGCCATCGGGAGCTGGTGACGGATTTGCTCGGACAACTGCTGAAGGAAGAACGCTTTAGTTCCATCTTGACATGCGGACCTGAGCGGATGATGTACGAGGTCGTGCGTGAGGGCGTGAAACGAGGCATATGCGTGCAGGCGTCGCTTGAGCGTTACATGAAGTGCGGCTTTGGTATCTGCGGCTCGTGCGTGCTCGACCCAATCGGGCTGCGCGTATGTGTCGACGGGCCGGTGTTCGACGGCGCCCTGCTACTGAGGACGGAATTCGGGAAGCGAAAGCGAGACGCATCTGGCGCGGGGGTGAGGGTATGAATCTGCTCGTGAAAGGAAAAATCTTCACGAAGCGAGGATTGCTGGATGGCTCTGTCCTGATAGAGGACGGTCGGATAACTAAAGTGGCGAAAGATATCACGGAGCGTGCTGACAAAGTACTCGACTACAAAAAAGGACACATCGTGCTGCCTGGGCTGGTCGACCTGCACGTTCACATGCGGGACTTCGAACTCAGCTACAAGGAAGACTTTTTCACAGGTACATGTGCCGCGGCGATGGGTGGTTTCACCGTGGTCGCTGACATGCCCAACACCAAACCAGCGGTAAACAAACCCGCTGTGTTGAAGGAACGAGAAAACGTGGCAAGAAGCAAGGCCTTGGTGGACTACGCGCTGTACTACGGCGTCCCTGACCGGGAAGAAGACCTGGCCGAGGAAATCAGAAACTTGGCAATAGGGTTCAAGGTCTTCATGCATCATGAGTTCTACACAGACAAGCGTGGACTCGCAGAAAAATTGTTGGGGTTCGCATCGCGGGAGGGAATGCTCGTCGTAGTCCATGCTGAGAACCCAAAGTTCTTCGTGGATACCACTATGGGTGCCTTGGGTACACCAGAAGCCGAGGCCTTAGCCATAAAGGATATCGCGAGCCTTGCCCTGAAATACGGCTTTTCGTTGCACGTGACTCACTTGTCCTCAGCGGCCGGAGTGGGAGAACTGTCGAAGTGGAAAGGCCGGGCTAAGATAACAGCTGATACCTGCCCACACTACCTCCTACTCAACGCCGATGATGCGCAGGCAAAGGGGGCTATAGCTAAAATCCACCCATCGCTCAAAAGCGGCGATGATATGGAAATCTTGCTCAAGAAGCTGAAAGACGGCACCATCGACGCCATCTCCTCAGACCACTCGCCACAATCGCCCGAGGAAAAGGCGAACCCCGAGAGCGCGCTTCCTGGCTTCCCCGGATTGGAGACGACATTGCCGCTCCTGCTCACGATGGTCAACAGAGGCCTACTGACGATTGATGACGTTGTCAGGACATGCGCCACCAACCCATCCAAGATACTGGGGTTAGAAACGGCCGGGGCGATTGAGGAGGGAAAAATCGGTAACTTAACCGTCATCGACATGCATCGCCGGGCGAAAATCGACCCCAAAGCTTTTGTGAGCAGGGCAAAATACAGCCCATTTGAAGGGAGAGAAGTGGAGGGTATGCCCGTGGCCACAATCGTCAGGGGGCAGCTGGTCATGCTTGACGGGAAAATAGTCGCGAAAGCGGGATGTGGTAAAAATGTCAAAGCTTACTGTTAGGTTAGGCAAGCTCAAGCTCAAGAACCCTACCGTTTTGGCATCGGGCATCCTGTGCAACGGTTCTCTCCTCAAGCGGGCAGCGGTCGAGGGAGGCGCTGGAGCGGTCGTGACGAAGAGCCTGACTAAGAAGAAGAGCGAGGGTTACCCCATGCCTGTCATCGTGGGCGTGGAGGGGGGTCTGGTCAACGCGGTTGGGCTCGCCAATCAGGGTTTTGGAGAGTTCCTGTCGCGGGACCTGCCGCTGGCCAAAGAGGGGAAAGTCCCAGTCGTGGTGAGCGTCGCTGGTAGCGGCGCTGAGGAGTTTAGGAAGATATGTGTGCGAGCTGAGGAGACGGGAGCAGACGCGGTTGAACTCAACCTATCCTGCCCGCACGTCAAAAAACACGGGATCGAGATAGGGGCCGACCCGGGTATCGTGCGCAAGTTGGTCAAAGACGTTAAGGGGGCGCTGAAAATCCCTGTACATGTAAAGCTCGGGTTGAGCGACCTCATGAACGATTCGGCGCTAGCTGCCCAAGCTTCCGGCGCAGACGCAATCGTGGTCATCAACACCATCAGGGCAATGGCGATAGATGTGAAAGCGCGAAGACCTGTGCTCTCACACGTCTACGGCGGGCTCTCCGGTCCAGCTATTCGCCCAATCGCCCTTAGATGCGTCCATGAACTTTACGGGCAACTTTCAGTGCCAATCGTAGGCTGCGGCGGGGTCGACGACTGGCGGGCTGCGGTCGAGTTTCTGCTTGCCGGAGCAAAGGCTGTGCAGATAGGCTCCGCGGTGGCGACGAAGGGGATTGGGATATTCGGAAAGGTCGCGAGCGGGGTAGACGATTACCTGAATGCTCATGGGTTCAAGAGCGTTGATGAAATAGTTGGGATTGCGCACAAGTGAAACGTTCAAACATACTTCACTTTTTCTTGGCAATGCCCCTAACAAACCCACCGCGCTCGCTCCGCACATCTAGAAACGTGTAGAATGCATCCTTGTCGTGCTTTTTTATTTCCTTTGAAAGCCTATGCGCGTCCTTGCGTTTGAATAGTATGTTGTAGATGAGATGTGGGCCTGAGAAACCGAAACCCTGCATCACCGTCACGCCGAACCCCGCTTTCCTCAGTTTTTCCGCCAGCTCGAGGGGGTGTTTCTTAGGCACGATGTAGGCGAACATGTAACCAAGCGCGATCCTTTCCTCTATGTAGCTCCCGAGATAATTTCCTGACGCGAATCCCAATGCGAAGGCGATCATGTAATAAAATTTATCCAGTTGAGTAATCACACGACTTACCGCGAGGATCCATATCATTATCTCGAAGAAGGCGGAGATCGAGGCTATCCCCCTCCTCCCCCTGATGATGAGTATCTGTCGTATCGTGCCCATCGATACGTCCGTGAGCCTAGCCAAGAATATCATGATAGTCCACATGATGGCTTCACTCGTCGGGTCCAAGCTATCACCGTCTGTCCTTTCTAATTGGGGATGCTCGCAATAAAGTTTACGACGACCCCAAAAACTTAAAAACGGGTTTTCGGTTATTAGATTATGCAAGCCAAGGGTTTCAGCACGGAGAAATATCTGGCCGCGCAGACTCATTCTCTTCTCACCAGGACGAAGAAATTCAAGAAGCTCTACCTAGAGTTCGGCGGGAAGTTATGTTATGACCCACACGCCGCAAGGGTCCTCCCCGGTTACGAGCCTGACGCCAAAATAAGGATGTTCCAGAAGCTGAGAAAGAATCTGGAAATAGTCTACTGCATCTCCGCCAAGGACCTCCAAAAGGGAAAGGTGAGGTACGACCTTGGACTGACGTATGACGAGCAGACCCTGAACGATGTCAGCGAGCTGCACAAGAAGGGGATTGACGTCTTTGCCGTCGTGATTACGCGCTTCGAGGGGGAACACGCCGCGAAGCAGTTCAAGCAGCGGCTGGAAAACCTGGGCGTGAAGGTCTACGTTCAGACTGAGATGAAGGGCTACCCGAGGAGGATAGGCCTCTTCGTGTCCGACAGGGGATTCGGAGCCCAGCCCTACCTCGCGTTGAAAAAACCTCTCACCGTGGTGACCGGGGCGGGCGGTGGCTCCGGAAAGATGTCCTTCTGTCTCTCCCAACTCTACCACGACTACAAGAAAGGGATAAACTCCGGTTTCGCCAAGTTCGAGACGTTCCCGATATGGAACCTGCCGATAGACCACCCTGTCAACGTGGCGTACGAGGCTGCGACCGCGGATCTGGGAGACAAGGTGATGGTCGACCCGTATCACTTGAAGGCATACGGGATAACCGCTGCCAGCTATAACCGCGATATCGAGAATTTTGTTATAATGAAGAAGATTTTTGAAAAAATCATCGGAAAAAGGAACTTCATGACCCAATACCGATCGCCGACAGACATGGGGGTCAACAAGGCGGGCGAAGGGATAATCGACGACGCGGCAATCAGGGCGGCGGCCAAACAGGAGATAATCAGACGCTACTTCCAGTACAAGCGGGGCTTTTTGAAAGGCATCGAGACTAAGGAAACTGTCGAGAGGGTCGAGGGAGTGATGAAAAAAGTTGGGCTGAGGGCCGAGGACAGGAAAGTCGTGCTGCCAGCCAGAAACGCCGCGAGGGGGGCAGAAAGGACTGGAAAGGGCCACAGGGGGGTATTCTGCGGTGCGGCCATCGAACTGCAGAGCGAAAAAGTCGTCACGGGAAAGAACTCTTCACTCCTGCACGCGGAGTCCGCAGTCATCCTGAACGCGATAAAAACGCTGGGGGATATCCCCGACGATATTCACCTGCTGTCATCGAAAATCCTCAAGAACATAACCGATTTCAAGAGACGAACGTTGGCCACAAAATCAGAAAGCTTGAACGTCGAAGAGACGCTCATCTCATTGTCCATCAGCGCTGCCACAAATCCCACGGCGGGAGCTGCGATAAAGATGCTGAGGAAGCTCAGGGGTTGCGAAATGCACGTGACCCACATGCCCAGCAACGGCGATGAGGCAGGGATGAGAAAACTTGGATTGAACGTTACGACCGATGGAAAGTCGACGGTGGAATATGTTCGCTAATTCATCTTTTTCATCCGGCTCGAGTGATTTTCTCCAGCTCCTTGACCCTTGCTCCGACGACCTCTGACAGCTTGACGCGGAGCTGCTCGCCTTTCAGACCGCTCTTCGAGATAATCGTCAGCTCGTCAGCCAGCCTATCTTCCCCGATCACCTCGCGTATCCAACGCTCTATGTCTCCCCGCTCCATGTGGAACTGGACTGGCCCGACATGTATCTCCCTAAGGATGTTGTATAATTCCTTGATGCTCCTGACCTGAAACTTCGTAGGACTGGCGAAACCATTGAAGAACGTGAAACCTTTCTCAGTGGGGAGTCTGCGCATAGTCATCCTCGCCCGGTGTTCTGGGGTCTTCAGCTCTGCGACCACCCTCGCCTCCAAGTCGGATATTGCCCTCATGTAAACCGTGAACGCCTCTATCGGGTTTCCGTAGTGGCTGAAGTAGCAATGGACATCCCCTGGGCCGCCACCTTTCACGCTCATGTAGTAGAGGTGGTCGCTGGATTGGAGGTACCGCCAGAGTTTTAACATGTCTTCGTTCTCCGTCGCTTTTACCAGCGGCTCCATTTCCTTCAGCTGCTCGTAGCACGCGAGCTGCATTGGGTTAACTATCCACGCGCTGGTGTCCCGCTCGAGATCAGCCCACGAGATCGTCGAATAATCGACGACATCGAGCTCTCCAACTGGTTGATGCCTGTCGATGACCTCGGATGGTGTATGCCACTCGAGATGGTCCCACTTCGCGACCTCGCTTGGCAACCACCTCAAGAACTCAAATATACCGGTGTCAGCCCAGTGATGCTCGCCGAAGGTCTCGTAATCGATGAAGAGAGTTATGGCCTGTCCGTTGCAAGCGGCCAGCCAATCGGAATACTTGTCCGCGGTGAGGGGCCACCTCTCCCACCACCTCGCGGAGAAACGGAAGCCTATGTCGTCGGACAAACGGTAGTTACGCGTCAGGACTCTTAAGGGGGAATCTTTGGCCTTGTAGACATAGTTCGGGCTCCTCCATCCAAGGACCCGCTCCACCCCCTCTGTGATCATTGCCTTGTAACCCATCTTTTCAACTGTCTTCGCGATCGCGTTGTTGTACAAGCACTCGGTGTTCTCGAAAACCTTTGGCTCGTAGTTCAGCAGGTCTTTCATCAGCTGGCGGTGCATGCGGACCTGCTCTATGAACTCCCCGCGATCGGAGTCGTAAAGGCCCGCGAGCGAGTGGTAATATGTCTGATCAAGGAACTCGACGCATCTGGAATTCGCTAGCTGCCAGAAGGTCTCGAGGAGGTCAGGGTTCCACCGCTCGCATTGCTCGATAAAGACACCTGATACGCTATAGCTGACCTTGAACCGCTTCCGGTCTGCCTTGTGCTTGTCCACCTGCTCCAAAATCGTCTGGTTGGCCGGGAAATAGCACTTATGAGAAATCCTGTCGAAGACGTGCTTGTTCAACTTGTAATCAAAGTAAGGATGTGAGATATCCGCCCCAGACGCCCCGCGGGTATACAGCTCCTGATGGAAATTACGGTTTAACCGCAGCGGCTGATGGACCTCAAAGACCACGCACAAGTCCGTCATTTTTAGCCCAATATTAAATGGTTGTCAGGTAAAAAGTCTTAATGTCTTAACGCTTTGTGGACTACTGAAAGCATGCTGATGTTCACCAGTAAGGCTCTCAGTGATTTTGAGGGCGCCATTTCGAAGGAATGGATAACGACAAATGGTCTCGGTGGTTACGCTTCTTCCACAATCCTCGGGATCAATACCCGGAGATACCACGCCCTGCTGGTAGCGCCTACGGAAACTCCACCCTTCGGCAGGAAGTTGCTCCTCTCAAAGCTGGAGGAGGAGGTACAAACCAGGGCTGAAGTCTTCCACCTCTCCGTGAACGAATACCCAAACGTTGTGTACCCTGCTGGCCACAAATACCTCAAGCAGTTCCGCGTGGAGCCCCTGCCAACGTTCAACTACTCTCTTCTCAACTTTCTCATCAAAAAAACGATTTTCATGCCTTACGGGACGAACGCGGTAGTCGTCAATTACAAGGTCTGGAACCCATCCGAACTGCCTGTGAAGATAACCATCCGGCCTCTCGTCAACTCTCGGAGCATCCACAAACTGACGAAAGCTGGTTCCCTCAGGTTTGAGCAACACGCGTGTGAACGACAGACTGATGTGGCTGCAAACTACCGAAACGCGCCAACCCTGACCATGGGCTCTGACCTGCTGGACTATGTCCCATCAGAATTGCCTGAGGAAGCAAGGTGGTACAAGAACATGGTTTACAGGGAAGAGAAAAAACGAGGGTACGAGTTCACAGAGGACAACTACTGTCCCGGACGCTTCGAACTCGAACTCAAGGAGCAGAATAGTGAGTTTAGCCTGTTCGCGGCGGGTGGATCCAAAGCCAGGGAGCACGTCCAACTCCTGTCCTCCCGCGGGACCGAAGGTTTGGAGAAGATGCGCATTGAAGCCATTGAAAGGCTGGACGGCTTGGTGAAGGGAAGCCTGATTCCGGAGGTTGACCCGTGGGAACACCTAGTTTGGACGGCTGACTCATTCATCGCTGACGGAAAAATCATCGCTGGTTATCACTGGTTCGGTTGCTGGGGCAGGGATTCTCTAATCAGCATTCCTGGCCTGACCCTCGTGACCCGCAGGTTTGATGTAGCCCGGCAGGTTCTGCTTGAGCTAGTGGAGCGGAGGAGTGGAGGATTGATCCCGAACTGTTTTGAGAACGGAGCTAGGGACTACGACTGTGCGGATGCGTCCCTGCTTCTGTTCTACGCCCTACACAAGTACCTCACATACACAGACGATGTGGCTCTAGCGGAGAAAATTTGGGACAGCTTGGAGGAGATCTTGGATTTTTACCTGAACAGTGACGATAAGAGCATCAAGGTATGTGAGGACGGGCTGGTGTGGAGCGACAAGAGCACATGGATGGACGCTAAAATTGAGGATAAACGGGTCACCCCGCGCCAAGGTAAAGCGGTAGAGATCAATGCCCTATGGTACAATGCTCTTCGCACAATGGAATCGATAGCGAAAATGACAGGTAGAAAACTCGAACATGCGGGGTTGGCCGACCGTGTGAGGAGGAACTTTCTATCCGAGTTCTGGAACGGAAGAAAGAGCTGCCTGTACGATGTCGTTGGAGATGGCTTTCGAGACCAGCGCGTGAGGCCGAACCAGATATTCGCGGTGAGCCTGCCATTTCCGGTCATTGAGGGGAGAAGAGCAGAAGAAATAGTCTCTGTGGTGCGGAACAAATTGCTCACCCCATATGGGCTCAGAAGTCTGGAGAGGGAAGATTCGGATTATAAAGGCGTTTACGATGGAAATGTTGTCGAAAGGGATATGGCCTACCACCAAGGCACAGTCTGGGGCTGGCTGATCGGACCATTCATCACGGCTTTCCTCAGGGTAAACAAGGGAGAGAACGCTCGAGAACTGGCGAGGGGATTCTTGGAAAAACTCGTGGGCGATCATCTTATGGAAGCAGGGGTTGGTACGATATCAGAGATATTCGACGGTGACGCACCTCACAAGCCAAGAGGTTGCATCTCCCAGGCCTGGAGCGTCGCCGAAATTCTCAGGTGTTATGTTGAGGATGTCAGAGGCAGAAGGCCGCCATTCGAGGGGAAATATGGGAACATCTCATAACTCGAAATAGTATAGACGCGAGAGATGAAAACCTGGTTCTTTATCTGGCACGCTTGATGAAAGCATTTATCTCTTCCAGACTATCTGAACTTTGGGTATGGTATGCGAGTCGCAAGAGCTCTGATAAGCGTCTCGGACAAGACTGGAGTCGTGGAGCTCGCGAAAGGGCTACAGAAACTCGGTGTTGCGATCATTTCGACGGGTGGCACTGCGAAGGTTCTGAAAGAGAATGGAGTTAATGTGAAAGACATCTCCGATGTCACGGGTTTTCCGGAGATGCTGGACGGCCGGGTGAAGACCCTCCACCCCAAAATACATGGTGGGATCCTCGCAGTCAGGGGCAAAAAGGAGCACTTGAAAAAGTTGAGCGAGCATGATATCCAGACGATAGACCTTGTCATCGTGAACCTCTATCCGTTTGAGGAGACGATCAATAAAACCGACGCACTCGAGGACGCGATCGAAAACATAGACATCGGCGGCCCGGCCATGCTCCGCTCGGCGGCCAAGAATTACAGGGATGTCGTGGTTGTTGTAGATCCGAATGATTACGACAAAATTTTGAAGGAGTTAAGGGAAAACGACCGAGCGCTAAGCGATAAGACCCGGGAAAGGTTGGCCGCTAAGACATTTGCCCACACGGCGAGATACGACACGATAATCTCGAACTACCTCGGGAAAAAGTTCGGCGGCGATGAGTTCCCGGAGGTGCTGAACCGTTCCTACAGGAAGGTTCAGGACCTGCGCTACGGGGAAAACCCGCACCAGATGGCCGCGTTGTACCGAGAGAGGGAAGCCCATGGGGTCGCCGGCGCAAAGCAGCTGCACGGCAAGCAACTTTCGTTCAACAACATTCTTGATTTAGACGCTGCCTACGGGCTTGTGCGTGAGTTTGACGAACCGATTGCGGTGATAGTTAAACACGGCAACCCGTGCGGTGTGGCGAGCGAAAGAAAGCTGCTGGAGGCGTACAAGAGGGCCTATACCTGCGACCCAACGTCCGCTTATGGCGGCATCGTTGCGGTGAACCGCAAACTCGATGAAGCGACAGCGAAAGAGATCACCTCGATTTTCACCGAAGCTGTGATCGCCCCTAGCTATGACATGAAGGCGTTGGACGTGCTAAAAAAGAAAAAGGACCTCAGGGTGGTGGAGCAACCGGTAGATGTCGAAACTGGGCCACAGCTGAGGCATGTGTCTGGAGGTATGCTGATACAAGAAAGAGACGCCCTGCTGCTCCGCCAAGACGAGATGAAAGTCGTCACCAAAAAGAAGCCCTCTGAGGGGGAGATGGAGGATTTGATATTCGCCTGGAAGGTCGTGAAACATGCGAAGTCTAACGCCATAGTGGTCGCGAAGGAGAGGCAAGCGATAGGGATTGGAGCGGGGCAGATGAGCCGTGTTGACTCAACGGAAATCGCGATCAAAAAAGCTGGCGACAAGGCCCGAGGAGCCGTGCTCGCCTCAGACGCATTCTTCCCGTTCGCCGACAACGTTCAAAAAGCAGCTGATGCCGGCATCACCGCGGTAATCCAGCCCGGGGGTTCGATACGGGACGCCGAGGTAATCGAGGCCGCGGACAAGAACGGCATCGCCATGATATTCACGGGCGTGCGACACTTCAGGCACTGATTATAACTCTTGTTTATGGTGGTCCTTTGGACAAAGAGACCAGAAAGAAAAGCTTGGGTTACAGCTTGAAGGATGGCGTGGCCTGGTCGGTGAATTCTGGCCTGGGCAACTCATACATCACGCCTTACGCCCTCGCCATGAACGCGAACGAAGCCCAAGTCGGATTGCTCACATCAGTCCCGAACCTCGTGGCTAACCTCTCACAACTCAAGACGCCGAAGCTGATGGAGAGGACGAGCAGAAAGAAGATAGTCACCAACTGCGTGCTATTCCAGGCGCTGACCTGGCTGCCGATCGCGTTCGTGGCATTCATGTTCCTGTTTTTCGGGGTCAACAACTTCATTGCCCCATTGCTCGTAATCTTCTTCTACACCCTACTGCTCACGCTCGGCACGTTCGCTGCGCCGGCGTGGTCCTCGTGGATGGGCGACCTAGTCCCGAAGGACGAGAGGGGCAGGTTCTTCGGCAGGAGGAACGCGGTATTGGGCGGCGCCGGCATACTAGCAATGTTGCTTGGCGGTCTCTTCCTGAACGTCTTCAACAAGGGTGAGGTGCTATTCGGATTCGTCGTGCTCTTCGTCATGGCGGCGGCTGCGAGGATGATGTCGTGGTATTTCCTGATGAAGCAATACGAGCCGAAGTACACGTACAGGGACGAGTACTACTTCAGCTTCTCAAGTTTCGTGAGGAGGATGAATGACAACAACTTCGGGAGGTTCACCGTTTACGTCATGCTGATGACGCTCGTCGTGAACATAGCCGCCCCCTTCTTCTCCGTCTACATGCTACGGGAGCTCGGGTTCAGCTACGCCATATTCGTCGCAATAGTCCTCAGCTCTTCCATCACGCATGTGCTTGGTATACCGCTCTGGGGTAAGTTCTCGGACAAGTACGGGAACCTCAGGTCGTTGAGGATATGCGGGCTGCTGGTACCGCTGGTGCCCATCCTGTGGCTGTTCACGACAAACCCCATCTACCTCATGGTCGTGGAGGGTTTCAGCGGGTTCGTATGGGCCGGTTTCAACCTGGTCGCGACGAACTTCATCTATGACGCTGTGTCCAAGCAGAGGAGAGGCATATGCTTCGCTTACTTCGGGGCGCTTAACGGGATCGGGATATTCGTGGGCGCGACCCTCGGAGGTGTGTTCGCGACATACTTCAAGGTCGGGTTCATGTCCACCCTGCTGTTCCTGTTCCTGGTTTCCGGGATACTGCGACTGGCGGTTTCTGCGGCCATGTTACACAAGATAAAAGAAGTGAGAAAGGTAGAACCCGCCAGGCCCCTATGGTACTTCATGGGGGATGTCATCAGGAAGAGGATGCCACCACGCGCGCACTGAAATCGTCTTATAAAATCACCTCAAGAAGACCACCGTTTTCGAACGGTGGATAAATTGAGGCAATTATTTTAGGTTTTGGAAATGGGTACAAACACAGTTTCTGAGGAGGTCTAGTTGTGTTAACGAGCCTTTAAATAGTTTATATATTTTTTTCGGAGACCTCTCTCCTCCAAAGTGGTTAGTCAAGTGTTCCAAAAGGGGAACTGGTGAATGAATGCAGATCCAGAAGGTCGTCAAGGCAAAGGTCGTAGGACTGACTAATATCAAGCATCAGGTACTCGACCACGAATACGACGGGCTTCAGCGGTTCTTGCAAGGCGACCCGAATGTCGAACTCTACTCGGCCAATAAACAGCAAGCCCAGCGATTCTACAAGCGCATCAAGCCCGAACGAGAATACCCACTTTCCATCAGAAAAGACCTCATACGAGTAGAGCGACGAGATACAAAAATCGTACGATACTGGGTTCGAATTCCAGTCAAGCTCCGTCACGGCGGTGTGTGGGTAGCTATCAAGCCCCACTGCGAAATCACCGCCGACCTCGAAATCTGCGAGTCCAAACTGCTCAGACGTAATGGTGAATATTTCTTGCACCTCGTCGTCAAGCGCGAGGTCGAACTCAAAACATCCTATTCCTCGGTTCTCGCCGTAGATATGGGAATCCGACATGTGGCGTGTTCTGTGGACACCCGGTCGGGCATGACCCGATTCTACGGGCGAGAGCTGAGGCGAGTGAAGGGGCACTTCTTTCACCTGCGAAGAAAGCTTGGGCAAAAGAAACTGCTGAAGGTGGTGAAGCGGATCGGCTCCAAAGAGGGCCGCATCACGAACGACCAACTGCACAAAGCAGCCAAGGCCATCGTTGACGAGGCGAAGCGGTTGAATGCCATCATTGCGATTGGGAACCCGAAGGGCATCAGGCGCAACGGTAGGGGGCGAAGGTTCAACCGAAAGCTGAATTCTTGGCCGTTCTGGAAGCTCCGACAGTACATCGAATACAAGGCGAACTGGCGCGGCATCGCGGTGATCGAAGTGAGTGAAGCCTACACCTCGCAGCGGTGTTGGAGATGCGGGGCAATCGGCAAGCGGAGCGGCAGGCATCACGGATTGTTCGAGTGTCCCCGATGTGGGCTGAAAGAAAACGCAGACAGAAACGGAGCCTTTAACATAGGCAGACGGGCCTTGGGGCAGGTCTCCAAGGTAGGGGCTGTCGTGAGCCAGCCCGTAACTGGGGCATTATCATTCAGTGAGCTTGGTAGTGTCGTTCAATGTCCGACCTCAGAAGCCACCCTTTTTAAAGGATGGTAGTTCACTTGACCCTTTCCGTGCCTTCGCTCGGCAGCAGTATGTCGTGAGTTCCTGTCTCCCCAGTTCCGGCTGAGGTTACCGTGGCGAACCTCGCTTTGCTCCAGAGTTCGCGGATGTCCTTCGCCCCTGCGTAACCCATCGCCGCGCGTAACCCTGATGCAAGTTCATGAACTGCTGCGCTTACCTCTCCCTTGTACGGCACCCAGCCTTCAACTCCCTCCGCGACACCCTTCGCGGGCAGGCTGTAGCGGTCGATGGAGTGGCGTTTGGCCATGGCCGAAGGGCTTCCCATCCCCCGGTACTGTTTGTAGTACCTGCCCCCTATGGCCATCACTGTGCCTGGGGCCTCCTTGCACCGCGCGAAAAGGTTACCTGCCATCACCGCAGATGCACCAGCTGCGAGAGCTAGGGCGATATCCCCTGGACCCCTTATGCCGCCATCGGCGATTATCGGTAAGTCGGCTCCGTGGTCCCTCAGCGCGTCTGCGACCTTCGCGACCGCATAGAGCGTAGGCGCCCCTGCTTTCATGACCTCCGCAGTTATGCAGATTGAGCCTGAACCGACCCCAACCCTAAAACCCGCGACGCCGTCCAGCTTTGTGACCACATCCTCAGCCGCGTCATATGTGCCGAGGTTTCCGACCACCACGTCGGCCTTGACCTCGGACAATATTTTCTTGGTCGCGTCTAAGACCTTGGAGTTGTGGAAATGAGCCACGTCCGTAACCAGAATGTCTACGTACTTGTCGAGTTTTTTCGCCCTCTCCAGGTCGAACGGGGAGATAGCCGCCGCACACAGAAGCTGCCCCTCATCATCCCGGACAGCATTCGGGTACCTGCCCCTCAGAGAGATGTCCTTGAAAGTTATGAGCCCCTTCAGAGACCCGTCTTTGCCGACTATCGGCAGCTTTTCTATCCTGTGCTGGTGCAGGATCTCCTTGGCCTTTTCCGGCTCTATGTCCTCCCCCACCGTGATGACTTTCTTGGTCATGAGTCCGCTGACCTTCAGCTTCGGGTCGGCGAACCGGACGTCTCTTCCAGTCAAAATACCAACCAACTTTTTCCCATCGACGACAGGCAGGCCTGAGATGTTGTGCTTTCTCATCAGCTCCAGAGCTTCCGCAACGCTCTGACCTGATGCAATCGTTATGACGTCCCGGATAACCACGGCCTCCGCGCGCTTCACGTTCTTGGCCATTTCGATCTGCTCCTCGATCGTACAGTTCCTGTGAAGCACTCCCAATCCTCCCTCACGCGCGAGCGCTATCGCCATGTCGCTCTCGGTCACGGTGTCCATGGGCGAGGAGACGAATGGGACGTTCAGGGCGTAACTTTTCGATACTTTCGTCTTTATGTCAACATGGCTCGGCTCAACCTCTGACAAGCTTGGAAGTAAAATCACGTCGCGGAAGGTGAGCGCGGCCTCCAGGCTCTCGAACTTCCTGCCGAAACTCGTCTTGGATTTCTTACCCTTCAACCCGACCCCAGCTTTTTCTAATAATGGTCGGGGGAAATTTAAATAGCTTCAGCATGGCGGTCCCACGGCCTTTTTTTGGTAGTTTTATGGGAAGCCAGTTCAGTACACTAACTCGATACGATTCTCCCGCTTAACGTGAAGACCAGGTCGCTCTACGCGAATCTTAGGTACATGGGTCAGCTGTAGATCAGGTTCTATGCCCTGTATACGTCTTGGGCTCCAGCTATGTCCCCTGGCTCCAATGACCTCTTAATCTCCTCACCTAGGCTTGCGTAGCCGTACATGGTCATCGCTGAATACTTTGAATCATATAGGTCGTCCAATCCTGTCCAGTGACCGCCCTCATGGGTGACTATGTTTCTTATATCGAACTTACCCACCAAATCCGATGTCGACTCGTTCCCATCGGCTATGCCCCACCGGTAATAGGTGTTGAGCACTATGTCGGCATCCACGATCTCACCAGTGGTGCTAACGTACCAAATCGATGCGTACGCCACAACACCTGCTTGGGCGAGACCCCAGGTAATGACGTTCCTGTAGTCCGGTCTTCTTGTGCTCGCCTTGGCAGTATAACTGACGGTGACAGCGTTATTGTAAAGTTCCACGTTATACGCCACCACATCGGGGGGCGTGTAGTCATCGTAATCCAAGGCCAAATCCCATGACTCAAGGGACGATTTTATTTCCGAAACGACCGAAGCCGCGCTCAAGCCATAATTTTTAACCGCCCCGCTCGGATTCACGATGTAAGGCACTCCACTCGGGTATTTTGCAAGGTTCCACCTAACGCCCATAAGGGCATATCCATCAGCGGAACCGTCGCTGTCCGGGTCGCCCACATCCACGCTGGAATCGTAGTGGATCAAGACAACTCGCGTGTACCTCCCGATCTGCGTGACCACCTTTCTCTTTCCGAACCATTCTTGGGGTATACCTTCATCTCTATCCCTAACAGCCGCAGCCATCGGTGCCATCGATACCGACAAAACCAATGCGATGAGCCCAATGCACGGGAGCAACGCTTTTGCTTTCAATTTTTTACCTCCATTTTACTCTGCATCTCGGTTAAAAAACCTTCTGAATCTCGGTTTCCGGGGAGAGCTCATTTTAAATATCTTCAATTTGCCCTGAACTTTTTCCTGACCTTCGGGTGGTACTCGTTGAGCGATCCTATCGAGATTTTACCCTTCAGCATGCTCTCGATCGCTTGGGCCGCCGCCCTGGCGCTCGTCACCGTGGTGATGTACGGGATTCGGAGGTCGATGGCCGCTCGGCGTATGGCGTAGCCGTCGCGCGCCTGGTTCCGCCCCACTGTCGGCGTGTTGATGATCAGATCCACCTCTCCAGCCCTGATGCTGTCGAGGACATTCGGAGTGCCTTGGGAGACCTTACGCACGAGCTCGGACCTCACGCCCGCCTCCTCGAGCGCTTTTTTCGTGCCGTCCGTCGCCAAAATCTTGAACCCGAGCTCTGAAAGTTTTTTCGCTATCGGGCGCATCTTGGGCTGGTCCTCCTTCGAGACGCTTATGAATATCTTGCCCTTCGTCGGGAGCGTGTTCCCCGCCGCAAGCTGCGCCTTGAAGTAAGCCTTGCCGAAGTCCACGTCTATCCCCATCACCTCGCCCGTCGATTTCATCTCCGGGCCGAGGACCGGGTCTACTCCGGGCAACTTGATGAACGGGAAGACCGACTCCTTCACGCACACGTATGGCAACTCTACCTCATCGGGGATGCCAAGCTCATCGAGGGTGTGCCCCAGCATGGCCTTTACTGCGACTTTGGCCATGGGAATGCCGGTCGCCTTCGCTATGAACGGAACGGTCCTGCTCGCCCTCGGGTTCACCTCAAGCACATAAACCGTGTCGTCTCTTACTGCGTATTGCACGTTCATGAGCCCGACGACGTTCAGCTCCTTGGCCAGCCTCGCCGTGTAGTCCTTTATCGTCTCGACGGCCCGTTTGCTCAGGGTCTGAGGGGGCATCACCATCGTCGCGTCGCCGGAATGCACTCCGGCTTCCTCGATGTGCTCCAGTATCCCTCCTATGAACGCCCGCTTCCCGTCCGATACCACGTCCACGTCCACCTCAATCGCGTTGGGGATGAACTTGTCAACGAGCACAGGGTGGTCCTCGGAGACTCTCGTGGCCTCTTCCATGTAGCGTTCGAGCTCGGCCTCATCGTGCACCTTCACCATGGCCCGCCCGCC
>CAYMXQ010000012.1:0-672 GCA_964394495.1 Hadarchaeota archaeon (SeqCode) | reverse complement strand
CCGAGCACGTAACTGGGCCTGACGAGCACGGGGTAACCGACCCTGCTCGCGATTCCCTTCGCCTCCTCGGCTGAGAACGACGTGCCGCCTGGTGGCTGAAGTATGTTCAACCTCTTCAGGAGCTGGTTGAACCTCTCCCTGTCCTCCGCGATATCTATGTTTTCAGCCGATGTCCCCAGGATGTTCACGCCGGAGTTTGCGAGCCTGACCGCGAGGTTGAGGGGTGTCTGCCCACCCAGTTGCACTATCGCCCCGTATGGCTTCTCCTTCTCCATCACGTTCATCACGTCCTCGAACGTGAGCGGCTCGAAGTACAGCTTGTCCGATGTGTCCGAGTCCGTGGAAACCGTCTCCGGGTTGTTGTTGATTATTATCGCCTCGATGCCCTCCTCCTTCAGCGCGAAAGCCGCATGAACGCAGCAATAATCGAACTCTATGCCCTGGCCTATCCTGTTAGGGCCTCCGCCGAGTATCATTATCTTCTTACGCTTAGATGGTCTCGTCTCGTCCTCGGATTCATATGTGGAATAATAGTATGGGGTATACGCCTCAAATTCCGCAGCGCATGTATCCACTAATTTAAAAACAGGTATTATGCTGTTTTTATACCTAAATTCTCTTACTTCTTTTTCCTTCTGCTTTATAGTCTTATAAAACTCTTTTTTGCCGGCC
>CAYMXQ010000011.1:21253-24155 GCA_964394495.1 Hadarchaeota archaeon (SeqCode) | reverse complement strand
ATGGCTGTCGTGCATAAAGTGGATGCGAGTTCGATAAAATCCGGGGACATAATCCAGTTCTGGCGTAACGGGGAGATGGTTGTTCACCGCGTCGTCGAAGTGCACGATGGTGGGGGAACGGCCCTTTTCGTCACGAAGGGAGACGCAAACTCGTCGATCGATATGGACCCGGTTCAGCCCACACAGGTCGTCGGCAAGGTCGCCTTCACGATACCAAAGATAGGCTGGGCAGTGATAGGCGTCAAGAGCTTTGCGGTGGGTGTCTGGTCCTTCGTCACAGCGAACGCGGGTTTGGTGGTCCTGACCATCTCGGCTGGCATAGGTGTCTTTTGCCTGGTTAGATTGCACAAAAGCCACTCGGTCAGGAGGTGGACGAGGAGAAAGTTCGTCAACCAGAGGCTGATCGCTTCGCTAGGCGCGGTCCTGTTGCTCACAGCGATCAGCGGGGTCGCCTACTCGCACTGGACCGAAACAATTTACATAGAGGGCACCGTAACAACAGGCCGATGGATGGAGAAGACCCAAAACCTCAACCCGACCGATGATAGCTTCGTGAACAATTGGCAGCCGACCCAAAACTGGGGCACGCATGAGACGCTGAAGGTATCTCTAGAGCCAACCCCCAACAAAATTCAATACAGCTTTTTGAAGTTCAATCTTTCCACGTTGCCGGAAGGCTCATCCATAAACTCCGCCAAGCTGTACCTGTACGGATACTCGCACGCCGCTCACGGTGCGCTTGTACGTTTGAAATTCGTCAGCAATGACAGCTGGAACGAGAGCACGATAACATGGAACAACATGCCGGCCGCTTCGGATGACCTAGGTTCTCAGGAAATTACCGGGACCAACTGGTACAGCTGGAATGTCACCACTAAGACCCAGGCAGAATATGCTGGAGACAACATGCTATCGCTCATGCTCGAATCCCTGGAAAATACCGTATTTTTCTATTCGAAGGACAGGGCGACCAATCATCCGTACCTCGAGATCACCTATATTTAAGAGGTAGGTGAGACAATGGTTCAGAACTCTTTTTCAGAAACAAAGCTACTGAGTAATGTTTCTTCTATTTTTTTCAATGTTTGTCTGAAAACTCAAGGTGATGAAAATGTTATTCCGCAAAAAGAAACCGGAAGAGAAACCCATTGCTCCTGACTACACCTTTCAGATGATAGGAAGGATGGCGGATGGCGTCCTGCACGTGATAAAGAACGGCCGCCCTCGTGATATTTTACATATATCTGAAGAACTTGAGATGCCAGCTGACCGAGTGGACGATATTTTAGATTTTTTAGCCATGCTCGGGCTGGTCGAGAAGTACGCGCGGATAACCGAAACCGGGCGCGAGTTTTTGAAGCTGCCGGAGGAGTGACGTTTGAGGCGGCGGCAGGTTTTGTTCTACAAAAACCCACGGCGAGAAAGCTCCCGATTTCAGCCGAGGGGATAAATCGCTGCAAACATTATATGTTGTTATAGTAACTATATAATGGTGATGAAAATGGCAGTCACGACAATCCAGATCCAAACCGAAACCCGCAACTTGCTCAAACGTATCTCGGCAAAGGGAGAAACCTATGACGATGTGATTCGAGAGATGGCGGCGGCTTATCAGGCGTACTTGACGGAGCAACTACGGAAGCTCGATGAAGACGAGTTCATCCCGGCCGAGGAGGTTTTTAGAACGGATTCGAGCGAGAAACCCCACGCGCTTCAGCCGTGGGATGAATCGCGTGCCGAAGGCTGATTCCGCCAGATTGCTTTCGGTTTCGTCTGGACCGAGAGCGAAAAAAGTGCCCAATGATTGGCTCAGCAAGGTTATCCAGTCGCGTCCAGGGACCCTTAAATACTATAAATATTATTTTCGGCGACCTCTCTCCCCCGAAGCGGCATAAAAAAGGAAATCAAGAGTTTGAGTCGGTGTGTGGATGCGGGTCGTGAAAACCGTCAAAATTCCGGCGCACTACGCGACAACCAAGCGAAAGCTCGACATTCTGAATCGACTCACCGCCCGCCTGACCTACGGTGTCCAGCTCTGGTCACAAATCATCGAAACTAACGACATCCGCACCCGCAGCGGGCTGAGAAAGCGAAAATTCGAGCAAGAGGTGCGAAATCAGACGGGGCTGAGCGCGGGCTTCGTTCAGTGCTGCGCCGACACCGCCCTCTGGATGTGGAGGAGCTACTGGAAACTACGCCGCGAGTGGGGGCAAAGAATCAAGCAGGCCCAGCACGAGGGTAACGAGCAACGGCTTAAGAAACTGATGAAGCGCGAGCCACAGCCTCCCTTCTCAAACGGGCTCAAGCGCAAAATCCCGATTTGGTTCGATTACCGCCTCGGGAGCTTGGAATGCTCATGGATCAAGCTCTCACCACGTGTCATCCGCATATCTACTTTGAAGCGGGGCGAGCGAATAACTGTCCTGCTCAATCCAGCAAAATACCACCTCGACCTGCTTGAGCAGGGAGAGATCAAGTCGTTCCAGATCGTCAAGCGTGGAAAGAAGTTCCACGTCCACGTAAAGGTCGAGTACCAAGTTCAGGATCAGCCCGTGAGAGCGGTTCGCGGGGTAGACCTCGGCATAAGGCGGAGCGCGGCGACCGTGTTGCTGCGCCCGAATGAACCTCTGCGCCGGGGCGACTTCTCCGTGATTCGCGATGGGGAGAAAACGCATCGGTTGAACGAGCTGAACAAAAAAGTGGCGAAGCTACAACAACTGAAGAAGTGGGAGGCGCTGAAGCGGATGCGGAACAAGCGCGGGCGCGTGGCGGAGTACTACGACCGCCTGACGGCCAAGCGGATAGCGGAGATCTCGAGTGGCTGCGTCGTCGCAATTGGTCACCCGAAGGGAATCAAGTACGAGAATTACCGGGGCAACGGGAAGCGAAAGCTGCGGCGTTT
>CAYMXQ010000011.1:20183-21243 GCA_964394495.1 Hadarchaeota archaeon (SeqCode) | reverse complement strand
TGACGAGGTGGGCGTACGGTCGGATAATCCGCTACACCATCGAGGAATGTGCCGAGCGGGGTATAGCGGCTGTGGCTCCCGACGAGCGGTGGACATCAATGACGTGCCACCGGTGCGGCTCTCGCAACACCGAACGGCTGACGCAATCGGTTGTCCATTGCTACAACTGCGGGCTGACCTACAATGCGGACTTCAACGGAGCTATAAACATCGGCTCCAGTATTTTGGCAGAGCCTCGGAGCCGAGGGGCCGTAGATGACCCGGCCTTAACCAGCGATGAACTGGCCGAAGAGGTCAGCGAGGCTGGAAGCCCATGCCTTTAGGCGTGGGAGTGGTCACTGCCATCGAAACTTCGCTTTCACAAAGACGTAGTAAGAACCCTTGAACAGCTTGCCTCCCGAAGCCCGAAAGACTATCGAATAATCAGCCGCAAGCTCAAGGAATTTGCAGAAAAGGACAGAGGAAACGTCAAGCAGATACTCCCCGCACTCTATCGCCTTCGTGGTGGTGACTGGAGGATTTACTTTGGGCGGAGGGGAGATGAGATTCTGGTTACGGATCTGATTCTGCGACCCCAAGCCTATCGACATGATGTGGTTGAACGTGCAATGCGGCGACTTGGAATGATGATGACAGAATCAGTCTGAAGTTCCCAAAAAATTGAAGGTGGGGTGAAAAGACAAGTCCAAGTGCACGTAAACGGGGTGATGGCACATCCCTTGGAGGTTCAGGTATGAGCTTCCAAGAATCCCCGCGCTTTAGCGCAGGGGAGTGTCAAGTCAAGGCAAGTCCACTATCTTTTTCAGGTTGGAGTAGTTCTTGATGAATTCAGTCCCCTTAGATGTGGTCCTGTACACCACGGGGGACGCTCTGGTCACGCTTATGAAACCCACTCTAAAACATATGTCCAGATATTTCTCGGCCATGTTGAAGTTCAGGTTGGTGCGGTAGACCAATGCGGTTTTCCCTATCCCCTCAGAAGCGGCTGAAAGGACCTCATTAATGATGTCTACCCTTCCCCTCTTCAAAGTCCAGCCCCATTAATTTGATTCATGGGGCT
>CAYMXQ010000011.1:10003-20173 GCA_964394495.1 Hadarchaeota archaeon (SeqCode) | reverse complement strand
ACTTGGCATTGATGCACAATTTCGCGATATATATTGTAAATTTCTTGGCATCGGCCCATGGAGCACAAATGCACCCCGGATATCCATCGATTTTTAGAACGGAATCGAGCGAGAAACCCCACGCGCTTCAGCCGTTGGGAGTATCAAGCAAGCGGCTTTTCTACCTGCGCTTGGTTGAACCCATTATCCCTACCTAAGCCGTTTCTCAAGGGCCTCTACTCGCTCCGGAATATATGCGTGGCTCCGATGATCCACCCCGACTACCTTGATATCCGTGGCATCTCTCCCGTAATAGACGCGATATGTCCCGACTGCGAGTGCCCAAAGCTCTCCGTGAATGTGTCTGATGTCGCCCCTGCCAGTTTCGTAGAAACTTTCTACAACACGCGCAATTCGGTTCCTGACCTCTGACGGAAGCTTCTCAAATTCCCGCACCGCAGCGCGGTGGTAAAAAAGGGTCACTTGATACCCCAGCCCTTCTTGAGGCTCTTGTATGGGACGAATTCTTCGCGGGGAGCGTTAAGCCTGTGTTCGAGTTCCGTTAGTCGGGCCTCATAGGTCGCGATAAGATCCAAGATTATCTCGTTGTAGGTTTCTCCCTTCCCCCCAATCATCCTGAGCTTCTCGCGGGTTTCGGGTTCGAGCTGAATTGTAGTTGCCATTTTCCATCACCATTACCTTATGTGTCATTATATATTATATATAGTTACTCCTCGCGTCGGTTAGAACGGAATCGAGCGAGAAACCCCACGTGCTTCCCGGAGGGTCTGAAAGACAGCCGTGGGATGAATCGCGTGCCGAAGCCCGATTTTGATGACTGCAAAGCTACAACGCGGACTTCAACGGAGCGATCAACATCGGCTCCAGTATTTTGGCAGGGCCTCGGAGCCGATGGGCCGTAGTTGACCCGGCCCTAACCAGCGATGAACTGGCCGAAGAGGTCAGGTAGGCTGGAAGCCCACGCTTTTAAGCGTGGGAGTGGCCACCGCCTGGAGGCGACGAACCAACTCAACAACGTTTTTACCATTCAAAAATACAGATGTTTACGGTGTAGGGGTGCCCAAGAAGAAGAGAAAGCCAGCCGTTCGAAGGTTGAAAAAGGTTGTGAAGGCACCCAAACCGGCCGCGCCCAAGTTTGGGAGCGGAGTAGATTTCTCCGGGTTGTTGTCGAGGGTCGAACTGGAGATACCGGGACCGGAGAAGGGACTGCCCAAGCCGATACCAGAGTCAAAGTTACCATCGCTACCTAGGGCGGAGAAGATACCCACGGCCGGAAAAGTCCTGGACAAGTACGGCCAGGTCGAGATACTCACCATCGAGGGCGGTGTGGTCCCGTTCTACAAGGTCAAGCTGCCCGAGCTGGCGGGAGAGGAGCGGAAGTTACTGAACTCCGTGAAGGAGAAGGCCGTCGAGGAGATAAAAATAGACCCGGACAAGTTCAAGGACATAGAGGAACGACAGCGAGTCTTCACGCACGAGATACTCAAGATAGTGGAGAGGGAGAGCAAGGGCAAGCACCTCCCGCCCGGACGCATAAAGCAGCTCAGCGAGCTTGCCGTGCAGGACATGCTGGGGTTCGGACCGCTCGAGCCGATGCTGGTAGACGACAAGCTGGAGGACATAATCGTCACAGCCGTTGGCAAGCCGGTCTACGTCTACCACAGGAAACACGGGATGTGCTTCACCAACGTGATCTTCGACAGCGAGGAGTCGATAAAGTACCTCATAGACAAGATGGCCAGAGTGGTTGGCAGGAGGATAGATCAGCAGACTCCGCTTTTGGACGCACGGTTGCCAGATGGAAGCAGGGTCAACGCCACGATTCCGCCGGTCTCGCTTGAGGGCCCGACGATATCCATACGAAAGTTCAGAAAGGACCCGCTCACGATAATAGACATACTGAACTACAACACCATGTCCACGGATTTCGCGGCGTTCCTGTGGCTGATAGTGGATGGTCTGGGCGTCAAACCAGCCAATGCACTTTTCTCGGGAGGGACCGGCTGCGGAAAGACGACGACCCTCAACGCGGCCACGAACTTCGTCCCGGAGAGAGAGCGCATAATCTCAATCGAGGACACTGCCGAGCTCCAGCTACCACATAAACACTGGATTAGACTGGAAACGAGACCGCCGAATGTGGAATCTAGGGGGGAGATCACGATGGATGATTTGGTTAAAAATGCGCTCAGGATGAGGCCGGACCGTTTAATCGTTGGGGAAGTTCGCGGTCCAGAAGCCCGCACGATGTTCACCGCGCTTAATACGGGTCATGAGGGCTGTATGGGCACGGTGCACGCGAACAGCGCATCCGAGACCATCACCCGTTTGACAGAGGCCCCGATGAGCGTTCCTGAGATAATGATCCCCGCGCTGGACCTGATCGTGATGCAGCAGCGCATATACCACCGCCAGAAGGGGCAGATCAGGAGGGTCACGGAGGTGGCGGAGGTCACTGGCATTGAGGGAGGAAAGCCCCAGCTCAGCCGCATATTCAAGTGGAACCCTCGCACGGATGTCGTCGAGCCGACCGGTGTGCCGAGCAGGATCAAGCACACGATAGCAGAGTTCAGCGGGATACACGGCACGGAGATCGAGATAGAGTTGGAGAAGCGCGCAGCTGTGCTGGACTGGATGAGGCGGAGCGAGGTCAGGAGCGTCTTCGATGTCGGGCAGGTGATTCAGAAATACTACCACGACCCAGTGGCGGTCATGAGCAGGGTGCGCGCGGATAAGGGTACGAAACATCGCTAGTGATCCCATGCCTAAAAAAAGTTCTCGAAAGCTGGAATCCCTGACCAAGTTTTTCACGAGGGTCGGCGGT
This sequence comes from Hadarchaeota archaeon (SeqCode), assembly GCA_964394495.1. Lineage (GTDB taxonomy): Archaea > Hadarchaeota > Hadarchaeia > Hadarchaeales > Hadarchaeaceae > B75-G9. The sequence goes on along the minus strand of CAYMXQ010000011.1, from coordinate 17,349 downwards.
GTCGTAATAAGGACGGGTGAAAAAGCGCAGCAGATCGGGGCGGCCGTCAAGGTTTCGAAACCTCCCCGGGAAAAGGCCGACGACATCTCGCGCAGGTTGCAGGAGATAAAGCGCCTGGAGGGTATGCGTGAGGAGGAATTGAAAGGTGAGAAAAAGCTAATTGCGGATAAAAAGTTCGAGGAGAGGGCAGAGCTAAGACAACCGCTCTCGGAGCGCCTGTCAAGCCTGTTCTACACCCCGTTGAAGAGGCCGGCCACGCGTCTGGCGAAGTTCTTCAAGGGGATGGACATGGACCTCTACAGGGCCAACATCAAGACCACGCCTGAACGTTACGCCGCGATGATGGTCGGGGTCAGCTCAATAGTCACGGTTTTCGCCGTCGTCATGATGTTCCTGCTGAGGTTGCCCCTCCTGCTGGTACCTCTCGGGGGTGTCGTCATGTTCCTGTTCTCGCTCGTGTTTATCAGGACACAGCCGAAGAGGAGGGCCAAGGCACGGGTCGGGGACATAAACAGGCTTATCCCTTACGCCCTGCGGCACATGGCGACGCAGCTCTCATCGGGGATAGGCCTACCAGAGACCATGACGTCGGTGAGCCGGGCGGGATACGGCGCGATGTCAGAGGAGTTCGATAAGGCGATTCGGGACATGCACGCTGGGATGAGCATGGAGGAGGCCCTGATGTCGATGGACAGGCGGGTGGAATCCGAGCCTCTACGTCGTGCGACACGCCAGATCCAGCGCACGTTGAGGACTGGCGGTGACCTAGCCAAGACTCTGAACACGCTCGCAGACGAGACGGCTTTCGGGATACGCATGAAGCTGCGGGACTACACCCAATCGCTCAACATGCTCACAATGATCTACATGTTCGCATCAGCCGTCATCCCGGCGATGATGATGGTCGTGATAATGATATCTTTCGGGAGAGGGGGAGGAGGGATTACACCGCAGACAGCAGCCGTCCTATACCTCGTCCTAATCCCGTTCATGCTGGTCTACTTCGTGATGACGATAAAACGGTTCGAGCCGAGGTTGTGAAAATGGGTCTGACCAGTAAGATGGCAGGTTTCGCAAAGCGCGTTTTTCCAGAGAAGTTCCTACGCAGCCTTGACATAAGGCTGGAGTCCACCAAGGTGGCGCTCTCGGCGGAGGAGTACGTGGGGTTGTCCATTCTGGTGACGCTGGTCCTGTGCGTCGTGATCGGTTTTGTGGGTTTTGTCATGCGGCTCCCCCTCCCGCCCTTCCTACTCGTGCCTCTGGTGGCGTTCATAGTTTTCCCTGTGCTGACGCTCTGGCTCCCGCGTTATCTGGCCCAGCGCAGGGCGGAAGAGCTGGACCAAGTGCTTCCGGATGTACTCCGTCAGATGGCGAGTACCCTGAGGGCAGGTGTGAGTATAGACGCGACGCTTGATGATATTGTGAAATCGAAGTACGGGGAGCTCTCTAGGGAGTTCAACCGGGTATTGACCGAGGTAAAGCGGGGCAGGACGATGGAGAGCGCATTGCTGGCACTGGCCCGGAGGTCCAGCTCGACCCTGTACGAGCGGGCGTTTCGTCTGATCGTCGAGGGGATAGAACGCGGCGCCGCACTTGCGAACGTGCTCGACGCGGTCGCCGGGGACGCCAAGGAGGTCCATGCGATCCAGCGAGAGCGAAAGTCCGCGACCACGCAGCAAGTTTTGTTCCTGTTCGCGGTCTCGCTTTTCGCCGTACCTTTCATAGTGGGTCTAACTGTCGGGGTCAGCGGGATCACTGTGGGCGCCGGGGCTTCGGCGGGAGGAGGGATGCCTCCGGAGATGAGCACGATCGCGATGGTGTACATCATAATGCAGGCTTTCATATGCGGGTTGGCCGTGGGAGTAATTCGCTACGGCCAGATGTCGAAAGGGATCGGTTACTCAGTCCCGTTCATGATAGCCTCGGTCATAGTCTTCACGATAGCAAAGGGACTCATCGCAGGAATGGCGCCGGTCTAGCGCTCTATGCCCAGGTCCTGCAGGTCCTTGTAAATGGTGTCGCGTGAGACGCCGAAGATTTTGGCAACATGCGCCAGGTTTATGGCCTTCGGGTCATTGCCTAACAATCTGAGCATAGCAGCCAGACGCTCCTTCCGTTCTTCCGAGCTCAGCCCGCCGACTTTTTCGTGTACTTCCTCGTTCACCGCGACGATGAGAGTGGCGTATGTGCGCTTCGGCAACGGCGGAGTGATGAACTTCAGATAAAACCCGGCGATCTCCCCGCGCAGTTTTGCCATTTGAGCGTTTATCTTGTCCTGCGCGCGACGAAGCGCTGCCCCATCGCTGCCGCCGGCCTCGTTCGCCCAGAGGACGTATTTCGGTCTGAGGTCGCTCTCATCGACTATTACGACTATGCGCGCGGTCGCCCCGGACACGCCAGAGTCGATGTTCGCTTCAAGCTTGGTTATGCATCCCGGAGCTTTCGCGAGCGTCCTGTTGAGCTCGGCGGCGGTCTTCTCGAGGGCTTTACGCACGCTCCCCCCGTGCCGGATGCAGCTCAGGACCTGCAAATTCCACCAAGTGAACAGTGAGATACGCCCGATTTAAGCCTGCCTACAAAAATGTCGAATTTTCCGCAGGAATGCGGGGGCACTTTTATAACCGTACATTGAGACGTTTTATGTGGAGGTAAAAAATGAAACTGTTTAAAAAGGGTCAGGGCGCTACCGAATACCTGCTGATGCTCGCGGCCGTTTTGGTCATCGTCGCCATAGCGGTTTATTACGTCACCAGCGCTCCCGGTGCACCGACGATCGTCGCCAGCGCGAAGCTCTCAGGTGGCACGGTCACGATCAAGGGAGAAACTGGATGTTCTATCATCGCAAGCTGGAGCTTCAGCTACAAGGGAGGTGCCATTACCGCTTGGCAGAGCGGATCAGGTGCGATAGGTCCCGGCGATGAGATCACGCTGACAGCGTTGACCAACCAAGTTTCGGTGGGACAGAGTGTATCGATAAGATACGACACCACGGTCAAAAGCGCGGACATCTCTGCCGAGAACCAGTGGATAGCGCTTACATAGCCGAGCGCTTAAGTTGACCCTGAACGAAACGTCGAAGCGATGCTAGTATCTCCGGATGCTAGCATCTTATTTTTTTGATTTGGCGCGAAAGGAGCGGATATCCCACCGGGGACGGGGGATAAATATAAACAGCACTGACATTCTGATGTGGGGGCAGTAGGGTGGATGAACGTTCGCAGGGCGCAACCGAATACATGTTGATGCTCGGCGCAGTACTAACAATCGTAGCTGGCATAGTTGCTTCTATTGTCCTCACCTCCCAAACCCTAGGTTCAGACATAAGCGACCAAATAGAAAACACGATGGAAAACGTCATCATCCCTAGCCTACTTGGAGTGCTTTTGTAGACAGGATTCGACATCAAGTTCTTATTCATCGAGTGAAAGTGAGGTAGGGTGATTGCTTGTTCGAACTCGAGCACATACCAGCCGCAGTCGCCCTCGTAGCGGTGTGCATAGCTGTTTACACCGACCTTCGGTGGCGCATAATCCCTAACAAGTTGAATTTTCCGCTCATCGCAGGGGGCATCCTCTTCTACTTCTTGTTGGGGCTCTTCCGAGGGAACCTCTTAATGGTGGCATCTGGAGCGATGGGGGCAGCGATAGCATTTGCCATCGGTTACGTGATGTGGCTGACGGGCGGCTGGGCTGGCGGTGACGTCAAACTCTTCACGGCGCTCGGCGCTTTGCTCCCGATGTTCTCCCCCCACTACGCCCCAGCACCGTACTCAAGCATTTACCCTCTTTTCCCCCTCACCATCCTGATTAACAGCGTCCTCGCGGCCATACCGGTGCTGCTCGTGTACGTAGTGATATGCCGGGCTCGGGGTCGTGGCGCGCTTTACGAGCAAATCAAGATCACAGACCTGAAAGAGGGCATGATACCGGCGGAGACCATTTACGAGAAAGACGGTAAAATCGGGCGTTGGGCGTCGAGGTTCGGAAAACCGAGGTGGGACCGCACCTACACGAACCCGAGCAGGGCGGCGGGCCTCACACGATATCAAGTGGGGAAACTCAAACGTTTCGTCCGTGCGCGGAAACTCAAAAACGAGATAAAGATCAAGAGGGGGATACCTTTCGCTCCAGCCCTCGGCGCCGGTGTCTTCATAGCGGTGCTCTATGGGGATCTGTATTGGAAATTCGTGCTCGTGCTTGGCGCATAAGTTTTAATATTGGGATGGAGAGCTTCATAAGGTCGAGAAAGTGTGGGACTGGATTCTGGTAATCGTAATCGCGATCATAAGTATCCTCGTGGTCATATTCGTCGGCTATTACAACCGCATAATCACCTTGTCGAACAGAGCAGACAACGCATGGTCGCAGATTGACGTACAGCTCAAGAAACGGGCTGACTTGGTGCCAAACCTCGTCGAGACCGTGAAGGGTTACATGAAGCACGAGAAGAAGGCCATCGAGATGGTGACCCAGGCGAGGGAACGCATGATGGGCGCTCATGGGACCAAGGAACGCATGGAAGCGGGCAATGTCCTCGCGGGAGCTCTGAAGACGATATTCGCGCTAGCCGAAAACTACCCAGCGCTCAGAGCAAGTGAAAACTTCAAGTTACTTCAGGAACAGCTGGATGGGATAGAGAGCAAGGTCGCGTACGCGCGGCAGTTCTACAACGACTCGGCGCTCGGCTACAACAACGTAATCAAGACCATCCCCGGGCGCTGGTTCGCCGGGAGTATGGGCAGGAAGCAGGAGAGGCCCTACTTTGAAGTCCCAGAGGCGGAGCGAGCAGCGCCCAAAGTGAGTTTCGAATGAACAAAATCAGTTTCCACGACCAGATCGTCAGTAACAAGCGTAACTCTGTCTTCCTCGTGATCTTTATCGTCGGGTTAGTGGTCGGGCTCCTGTACGCGATAGGGTACATTTTCCTGCCAGGTTTCGCGATCTTCTTCCTGATCTTCGCCGTCGTCTGGATGGGCGTGCACGTACACATCTCATATAACTACGGTGACAGCATAGTGCTCAAGGCGACAAACGCAAAGCCTGCAGACCCGGTCAAGCACATACACCTGATCAACACCGTCGAGGGGCTGAGCATCGCCGCGGGGATTCCTGCTCCCAAGGTGTACGTGGTGGACGACCCAGAGATAAACGCGTTCGCCTGCGGTAAGAATCCAAAGCATGCTTCCATCGCCATTACAACAGGGGCACTAGAAAACCTGAACCGCACCGAGATGGAAGGTGTGGTCGGGCACGAGATTTCCCACATAAAGAACTACGACATCAGGTTCATGACCTTGGTGGCTGTGCTCGTGGGGCTCGCCGCAATTTTGAGTTACATGCTTTTGAGGGCTTGCTGGTACGGTGCGGCCGGTAGGAGGCGTGGGGGGAAGGAAGGGCTACTCATCTTGGTGGGTTTCATCCTCGCGATCATCACCCCCATCGTTTGCAGGCTTGTTCAGGCGATGATTTCCCGCAGACGTGAGTTTCTAGCCGACACAAGTTCGGTCCAATTGACGCGCTACCCGGATGGACTGGCATCGGCGCTTGAGAAGATAAGAAACAAAAATCAGGGGAAGATGAAGGTGAGCGAGTCGATATCTCATCTCTTCATATCAGATCCTGTCCGAAGCCCACTCGACTCCCTTTTTGCTACCCATCCGCCGTTGGAAAAACGAATCGAAGTGCTAAAAGCGATGTAGCTGGCCACGCGGTCTGATCCAAAACGTGTTTTCATTTTATAAATATCTCAATCCTCTTCGAGGTGATGTCCCCCCTCATGGGTCTATCTATAACTGCCTGCACATACCACCATATTGGGTATCTGATACCTGCGAGGGACTCTATCGCCCCAGTGATTTTTCCGACCATCCCTTCAGATATGGGTCGAATGGCGTCGGAGATTTTTATCTCGAAGTTATACTCGCCTGTCGTGTATACCTTTTCTCCGTCCAACGGCATTCGGAACCAGCAAATGCGCGACCGACTCCTGTGGGCTCTTCCTCTTGTGACTGTGGTACGCCAAGTTTCCCCTATCAAGTCAACTCTCAGCCCTCTTCCTTCGACGGGTTTTTTGAGGTCCAATTTTATTTTCCCCTTGATGGTTTCTTCTTGGGAATAATTGTATTTGTCGATGTTCAATTCAATTTCTTTCTTTCCAAGACCAAACACCATACAATCACCAAAATTTGTTTTTTTCAGGTATTAAAACCCTGATTACTTGACCCCACCCAAAACTGCGCTGACCTTAGCCCCCCGTAGACCTAACATCGGACGCTCCACGCTCAACCTGACTCGGTCACCTTGCTTGACCTTCACGAAGCTCTCGACCGTGTAGAGGCCTGCTTTCACGTTGCTGCAGATGTCGTAGCTCACCCTGACCGTCGCTAGCCGTCCTCGAACCTGCTCGACCACTCCGTAGGTGAAGTTCCGACCGTACTTGAGCCTGAATGCCAAGAAGGCGACGAACACGAACACGATCGTTGCGACTGGGGGGACGAGGGAGAGGTAAATCGATTCGAGCGAGAATTCGATGGGCGAATGGCGGAGCGCGAGCACGAAGACCCAAGCGATCGCTATGCACATGGCGATGAAACTAAGATACGCGCGGTAATCACGTCTGAACGCGCGCCTGAACTGAGTCGCCGCGAGGTAGGCTAGATAGACGCTGAACGCGAGCAGGAGGGAGACGAAGATCAGTGTTTCCGCTGGCAACAAAACTATGTAGACCACTGTGATGACGAATAACGCGAGGATCGCTAGTTGCGCCTTGAGCATCACGTACTCGGGCCAACCCACATATCGTCGCCCGAAGAAGTCCCGCAAGACGCCCGGGACCTCTTCCCTCGGTCTTTTGACCGGCTTCGTCTTCGAGATCCTAACGCGACGCTTCAGCTTCCCCGGGACCTTCCAAATGCCGAGGACCGCTTCCCCCACCCTGCGAAAGAAATCTGTGATGCCACCCTTCATCTTTCCACCAGCTCCGTCAACTCAAGGACGTCCTCGAAACGCGCGCTCCCAGTGGGATCTTGGACGATGATACAGATCTTGGCGTAGTTGTCGTTAACGTTGAAGATGTGAACCAGGAGCCCGGTGTTGTTCTCGTACTCAGCCTCGAACCTTAACAACGTGCCGTTATCGACCGGGACGCCGCTCTGGAGCCACATCCACTCTATCGTGTCTTTCACGTCCAATCCAGCATTGTAAACCTTGTCGGCGACGGTTTGTAGCGATGGCGCCTCCCCCCCTATTTTTATCAGCGCCAAGCAGGAGGCCGACAACAACATTGCGGGCAATATCAACAGTAGCGCCAGCCCGCTCAAGACGAACCCTCTTTGATCCCGAGTCAGA
>CAYMXQ010000011.1:7096-9993 GCA_964394495.1 Hadarchaeota archaeon (SeqCode) | reverse complement strand
TATCGGCTCGAATTTCGAGCTCGAAACCCACTCGATCGCGCGCTGCGCCAGATTCACCCACTCATCAGTTCCATAGCCCTCCATCGCGCTCTGCGCCAGATGGGCGTTGAATAGAACCGTGCGGCGGTACTCGTTCTCCTCGATTTCGCCGGCCCTCCTCGCAGTCAGAGCCACCCAATCTTGGTCTCGGTACTGGTACCACGACGGCCACCACTCAGGGTGCGCAGATCCCGGCCAGTATGCCAAGTTGTCGACCAACGGTGTGGCCTTCTGACCGGTTTGGGGGTGCAGGAAATAATATTCATAGATATAATACTCATCTCCCTCGTACTCGACGTAACTCGGAGAAATGGCCGTTATGGGGTGAGTGAGGTCGACTACGTGCATATTATCGTAACCCAGCTCCCTTCTGATCCCGGCGCTCCTGGCCCAGATCCCGAAGAACGGGAAGTTGTAGCTCGAGTTGTAATAGAGGAATCCTCCCCCCCCGACTACCCCTCCGTAATTGACATTGTAATACCAGATCAGCGTGTCGATCGTGGCCATTTGAAATTGCCTGGAGTCCGGGATAAAGACGGCGTCTGGTATCCAGCCCATCACGCCCGATATCAGGTAGACCCTGAATTCGCTCTCGTCGCTCGTCGTCCTCACATCCCAACTCGGCTTCGTAATATTTTCCACAAAGTTCTCGATCATCTGCACCTGATCGCTGGGCAGCCGCGTGTCCACCCAGACGAGCACCCTGAGAGGGGCGAGCCGTTTCGCGGTGACCCTGGTCGCGACCGCCCTCTCCACCGCGCTCCCGAATACGCTCCCCCACGCTTGGTTGTCGGTGCCCGGGTAGACGTTGTCCAGGAATGGGTTTTCCTCGTCCCCTACCACTAACCTGAACTGGATCTCTTCAGGGAGAATGGCTCGGAGGTTATCGCGCGCTATCACGCTTGCCTGTGACTGGTTCCCCGTCACGATCGATTCCATCACATTGTCCAGCGCCCCCGTCCGATTCATCACCTCGAGGGCGTCCTCGGCGTAGCGCTCGAGGCGGAGATAGCCGTGCTGGCCGTAGACAAGTTCAGGGGCGCCGACCTTGGCCACTCCCGCCATTACTATCAGTAATACAAGTACCGCGAGCGTCGCGTCCAAGCTGAAGATGAACCCTCTCTGATCCCGTCTCATCCTCGTTACCTCCACAGCCTCACCTCGAGCGTCGCGAGCATATCCCCCGGAGCGTCCACCACGAAATCGGTGGGCGAGCATCGAGGAAGGAAAACCAGGAACACGTCCACCCACTGGGCGGGAGAGCCCGTGACTTTTATTAGCAAGTAATTGTTCGGCTGACCACCGTTCTCAGCTTCGGTCAGCGGGACCGTCGTGTAATTCGCGCCGTGATAGCGTACCTTGTAGATGTTGTTATCGAGTGCAGGTGGGAAGCTGAAGTCGGCATTGCCGGTGGTGCGGTTCACCCATATTTTCACAGATGGTTTTGTCGTTTCACTTGGTTTCAGCAAGACATACCAATCGAAAGCATCGAGTTCTCCCGGTTTCACTAGGAAATCCAGGACGTAATCTTTACCGCCAGGCCCCGCGACGAGGTGCTGGAGTCCCTTGGCCTCGCCCCTTATCCCAGCACCGCTCCTCACTACTATGGGGCGCTGGACCACAACGACCTCGAGGGAGTTCTCGACACCCGACGCTGCCCCTGGCGCATCCCAGCCGGGCCATATACTCCATCTCTCGCCGCCGTCGCTGTCGTACACGTTTATCTCAAAGTTCTTGGAACCGCCGAAAAGGGCCTTCACGGCCTCAACCGCGTTTTCGTTCCGCTGGGCGGCCCAGTTGTCGGCTCTGGATAAATCTCTGAGCCAACCCAGTTTCACGATTGATAGGGTGTTACGGACGGGCTCGCCCCTGGCCTCTTCCGTCAGGCCCAGGGTCTCAAGTCTCCCTATATTCTCCTGCCAGTTCTCTGGGCTGCCCAGCGTTTTTATGAGCACGTCGGCGGCGTCGTTCGCTGTCCGCTCCAAGGAGTAACGGAGGACATAACCCTCTGCCTGCCTGCGCGCCTGTTCTAAAGCGAACCCGGAATAGCTCACGATCAGTGCGGTCAACGCCAGCGCCAGAAACACGTCCAGCGTGAATACTTGCCCATGCTCATTCATTTCGTCACCCTCACCACCTCGACCGTCACGTCATATGTGTAGTAGGAAGTCTTGACAGGCCCTACGGTCGCGGGGAATTCGCTGCCCACCGCGTTCAAGATGTACCCGAGAGCACTGGTCCTGACCTCGTCCTTCACCATGTTGTCAAAATTCTCAAGCGCCGGTGGGTCGCGAACTAGGACTCCTATGGTGATCATGCCAGCGTCGAACTCGACCTCATCTATATCAATTGAGCATCCGTATTCCGCATCCAGTGCCGCCATCGCATTTTCCGCTCCGTCCCGCGCGGCCTGCACGACGACCACCAGCTCGTTGTTCCCGATGCCAAGGTAGAGCATCGACGAGGCGACGATCAGGATGGCTCCCATCAGGATCAACATCTCGGCGCTTGATTGGCCCTTCATGCGCTCACGACCGTTATCCGATCTCCCACCCAGTAGACCAGGACCGTGCCAACCAGGTTATCCGACTCGAGCACGAAATTCTGGACGTTTGTGCAGACGACTCCTACGCCGACAGCCCCCCATGCAGAGTTTTCCACTGAGATTTGTCGCGTGGCGTTGTCGAAAGTAATTCGGTAGGAGTAGTTCCCAAAGTTCTCGGGCAGGTCAACGCGTAGCTCGAAGTTAGGACCGTTGGCATAGACCGTGTTGATGATCGCAGCGAGCTTTTCGCCGACCACCCTCGCCTCCAACCTGGCGCCGCACAAGATCGAGAACACCATGGCCTTCATGTTCG
>CAYMXQ010000011.1:6208-7086 GCA_964394495.1 Hadarchaeota archaeon (SeqCode) | reverse complement strand
CCGACCAGCTCGCCTCCCGCTTCGCGTCCTTCGTAGAGGTTCAGAAACGACGCCGAGATGACCAAGATCAAAGCGAGCGCTAACAGCGCGTCGATCGAGAAAAATCCCCTGTCGTCCGCTCTCATCGTTAGACCCTCCGCGGCCTGATGTAGATGAATATCTTGCCGCTACCCACGGCTTGGTCGTCTATATTTTCGAGCTTCTGTTGGTTATCGGGCCATTCCACGACCACCGTGTAGGTGCCGGAGGGGATGTTCGAAAGCGAGTGGTAATTATCGACCCCGTACCGCAGGTTGTCTTCGACGTTCTCCCATCCCCGGGAGGTCGGGATCTGTATCCTGAGCTTGTTCGCCACGTTGTCGAGCTGCAGGCCCCAAGTCTGATCGATTTGAAAGCTCACGCTCTTCACTGCGCCCTGCCCGTCGCCGTAGACGGTGTTTATCGCCCCGGAGATCGCATCGGTAGCCGACCTGGCCTGAGAGAGGTACATCGCATCCCTCGCGGCCTCCTGTGCGGGGTTTATCATCTGCCCCAGCGTGACGGTCGCGAATATCGCCAGCATCGCTGAAAATATCAACAGATATTCGATGGCTGATTGTCCCCGCATGTCAAGCCACCCTGATATCGATACGCCTCAGATTGCCGCCGTAATTGTATGTGAAAGCCATCCGATGAGGTCCAGAGTCGAGCGAGAAGTTTTCGTTGTCGATGACCACGCGGTTTTCATCGTCCCTGCTCGGCAGGATCGTGCTGACCTTCACCAAGTTGTCCTTCTCGAAATTCATCTCTATCCTGACGTCGACACGATTCTCCTCTCCATCGACTAAGGAAATCGAAAGGACGTCATCGGGCAGCCGGTAATCGACAGTCTGCTTTGA
>CAYMXQ010000011.1:0-6198 GCA_964394495.1 Hadarchaeota archaeon (SeqCode) | reverse complement strand
CGCCGGAGTAAACCGTGTTCAATGCGCCAGCTATCGTGTTCGCAGCTTCCCGCGCATCCGCAAGTTTTGTCATCTCATCTGCGCTTGAGCGCGCCTGGTTGTAGAGGGGCATCGTCACCGTGGCTAGGATCAGGAGCATGCCGGTGAGGACGATCAAAAACTCGATGCTCAGTTGTCCCCTCAACTTACCACACCATATTGAACAATAGATTTGGGCGATAAAACCTTGCGCTAAGAACCGTAGCTCATCTCAGCCCCGAGGCTCTGGAAAGTCGAAACGAAACGGGAGTAAGACGTACCGAGAGCATCGGCGCCGCCCTTTATCACGGTCTTGCCGCTGGCCACAAGTCCGGCTACGGCGAGAGCGGACGCGATCGCGTAGTCGTCGTGGCAGTCCACCTCGCACCCCTTCAGCTCGGCTGGCCCCTGTACGACCAACCCGTCGTTCTGTTCCAGGACCTTCGCCCTCATCCGGCGCAGCTCTTGGGAGATGGACGAGATTCGGTCGGACTTCATCCTCCTCGCCTCCGCAGCATCCTGGATGATCGTCTTACCCTTGGCCCTGCACGCCAGGACAGCCATGAGTGGTAGGAGCTCAGGTGCCCACGACATGTCTAGCCGAGTTCCCTTTAGCCGATGCCTCCCACCTACCTCGACGCTTTTCCTCGTCGCGTGTAAACTCAGCCCGATGGATTTGAGCGCCTGCAGGAAAGCGGAGTCCCTAGTGGAGTTCCCATCCATCCCGCGGACCTTGACCTTCGAAGCAACCAGTCCCGCCGCCACGATGAAAGGTGCCGCCCCCGCTGCCTCCCGTTTCACGTCGTAATTGAACGCACGATACGGTCTGCACTGGAAAGAGAGTTTCCCCTTACGTTCGTTCATCTTGGCGCGCGCTGTCTTCATCAGTTCAAGCGTCGATTCGAGCTGAGGCGAGATTTCGTCGGGATCGAATGAGACTTGGACCTCCTTCTTCGCATAGGGAGATGTTATAAGTGTGGCTGGCAGGTGCCTGGCCTCAACATCGTTAAGATTCACTTTCCCTCCCTTCAGCCCTCCCCCGTAGACGATGAACGGTGGGCTGTCGTCCGGTTTTGTGGAGTTGATATCGGCGCCTAGGCGACGGAGTGCCCGCAGCAGGTTGGGCATGGGGCGTGACCGCAGCTGGGCGTCCCCGTTGAGAACGATCGGGGTCTGCGCGATGGTCGCGATTGAGGCGAGAAGGCCGAGTGCAGTCCCAGAATTTTTAGCGTCCACCACATTCTGGAGCGGTTTGAGGCTCCCTCCGACACCCCATATGGACCATCTCTCATGCGTCCGCTTCACGGTGGCCCCGAGGACCTCCGCGGCGTTCAGCATGACGTTAGTGTCCTTTACCCGGAGCGGAGAGTCGATGGTGCTCTTGCCCTCAGTCAATATGGCCAGAGCGCATGCCAGCTGCGTGTGGAGCTTTGACGGGGGCGACTCGACTTCTCCTGAGAGAGATGAGGCGGGGTTGGCGATCAGATTCACGGGCTTCACCTGAGTTCGACTGTTTTGACATCGGACGCTATTTTATTAATTAAAGTTTCAATGTCCATGCTCCCCTCAATTTTTCGTATCTCCCCAGAATTAACGGTATCCTCAGGAGGTGGGAAGGGACATGACCCTTTCTCCCGTGAGGGTAACTTTACATTGAACCGCTTCAGCTCGGCGCCGCTTAACCCCGCCAGAGGCCTTAGGACTGGTAACCTGCATGCCTCATCCATTACGCTGAGATTGGAAAGTTTCTGGGAGGAAATCTGATTTGCGTCGTCGCCAGCCACGATGGCTTCCGCGCCCAAACGCCCACCCACGATATCCGCCACGCGCAAGGCTACGCGTCTGTATATGATGTACGCGGACCCGTCCGTGACCTTCTTCTTCAGATTGCTCAGCAGCTTTCCGATGGGAAAGACGCGCAGTTCCAGCTTCGGGTCGAAATAAGACAGTTTCTTCGCAGATGTGATCGCGGACCTGAGCGCTCTCTTGTTGGATGGTGGGCTCGGGTCTGGAAATAGTGGAAAAACTGCGGCGCCGCGTTTCATCATAAGATATGCCGCGGCGAAGTCGTTGCAATTACCAGAGAAGATTGCGACGACGCCCCCCTGGGTGCCCACGGGAAGCCCCCCGACTCCCTCCGCGGTTTCCGTGAACACGTAAGCGTAACTCCCGCGGACCTCCACGGAGATCTCGCGGTCCGGCGACGAGAGGTTCACGTGTACGCCTTTGACTTTTGATAGGATGGCCGAACCGACATCCACGTTTACGTCCCTGCTCGAGAAAGCATGCTCTCCTGTCCTCGATGTCCGCACGGCAAAGCCCATGCTGCGCTTGAGTACCTTTTCAGCGGCCCTGACGGAGGAGTTGCGAATCTCATGGATGCTCGCGGCGACCTTGGTAGCTTGGCTTACCGATACTATCCCCGGAACCGTAAGCAGTCGTTTGACGATGGTCCCGGGCGAACTCGTGTCGACGAAGATCCTGCCCCGTTCTCTCCTTATCGAATATCCCAGACCATTTAGCGCCGTGTCGATTGCAAAAACGAGGCGCCTCTCGAAACGCCTGCGCACGGGCTCGCTTTTCAGCGCCAGCTCGCCGTAGCGGACTATGACGGTCTTGTCCATGGCATCGACTAGTCTTATCTCGGCTCTGGTTAAAAAATCGGGGCGAACAGTGTTCAGCGTTTCAAAATTCTCGTTATCGCGATGGCGGCTCTCTTTATGTCCGCCAGGCTCTTCGCGCCAGCGCAGACGCCCTTCCCTGAGACGAAGAGCAGCACGACGACCTTCGGATCAGCCAGCCTGAACACGAGGCCAGGAAACACCTCAGGTTCGTACTCCGTGTTCTCGAAAGTCCGTGCGATCCGTTCGAGGTCGAACTCCCTCCCGAAGTCGAAAGAAGCGACGATATTCTGGACTTTGACCTTTGGTTCTACTTTAATTTTAATCCCGGCTTTCTGGAGTTTTTTCGTCAGCTTCTTGATCGCCAGCTTCGCGTCGTTCATGCTCTTGGCGCCGACGCAGTTCATCTTGCCGGAAGCAAAGATTAGGAATGAAGCTTGGGGTTCATACGATTTGTATGCGATACCAGGGAAGACCTCGGGGTCGTAACGCGCTCCCTCAAGCGACCTAGCCAGCTTCTCCAGGTCAAACTTTACGCCCTCGTATGTCACGGACAGGACGATGTTCTGTACCTTGGATTTAACTTCAGCCACCAAATCGGCCTCGAACCAATTTAATCGGACCGCATAAAAAGGTTGGTGCCTCAGGCTTTTAAGCCGGGGGGAAAACTCCTTTTGAAATTCAGTGGGTTGTGTCGTCTCATGCCGGATGTAGGTGTACACAGGAAGGGGGAGGTGGACCTCTCGGGGTTGCTGGAGCGGTTGAGGAAGGACCTCGATGGGGAGTGCGGAGCAATCGGTTGTTTCGTGGGCGTGGTCAGAGCTGTGTCGAGTAAAGGCGGGAAGGTCAGGTTCTTGTCGTACGAGGCGGCCGAGGACGCTGTGAAGATTATGGGCAAAATAGCGGCCGAGGTCGAGATGAGACCGGGCATAAAGAGGGTGATGATACACCACGTCGTAGACCAGCTCGCTCCTCGGGAGGACGCGATTTACGTCCTCGTGACAGGCAAGAGACGTGAGGACGTGTTCAAGGCCCTTCCGGAGATAATGGACAGGGTCAAGAAAGAGGTCCCGATATGGAAAAAAGAAGTGACTGACGATGGTGAATACTGGGTCCACGAGCTCCGCTAGTAAAAACAGGGCGCGCAGGGTCGTGAGGACGCCGGCCAACTCCATGTTGCTAGGTGAGATGCCAAGAGGTTGCGAGCTATGCGTAAAGGGCGGAAAGCTCGTATTGTTCGTCACGGGGTTATGCTCACAGGCCTGCTACTACTGCCCCCTCTCAGAGAAACGTGGCGGACGCGATGTGGTGTACGCGAACGAAAGACCGGTTAAGTCCACGCATGATATCATCGAGGAAGCGGAGCTCATGGACGCGTTGGGCACGGGCATAACCGGTGGCGACCCGTCGCTGCGGTTCGAGCGTACCCTCCGCTACATACGGATGCTCAAGCGCAAATTCGGCAGGAGGCACCACATTCACATGTATTGTGGCGGTGAGCTCTCCGATGGGCAGCTGCGCAGGTTGAAAGAGGCCGGGCTTGATGAGATCAGGTTTCACACGTGGTCGGCGAGGCCGGTCGAGCGGGCTCTGCGGGCAGGGCTCAGGGCCGGCGTGGAAATCCCGGCGATCCCAAATGAGCACACGCGGATCATTTCGTTGCTGCGTGAGTTGGACCGGGTGGGTTGTGATTTCGTCAACCTGAATGAGCTCGAGTTCTCCGATACAAACCTTGCCAAGATGAAGGCGAGGGGATTCGAGATAAAGTCGGACGAATCGATGGCGGTCAAAGGCAGCGAGGCGACCGCTCTCAGGGCCATCAGGTGGGCTGCCCCCAACACGAACCTCAACATACACTTCTGCCCCAGCGCCCTCAAGGACGCCGTCCAGCTCCGAAACCGGTTGAAAAGGAGGGCCAAGAACGTCGCGAGGGCTCATGAGGTCATCACAGGAGATGGGTTACTGGTCAAGGGTGTGGTTCTGGGCCTGTCGTCTGAAAGACTCGCCCCGACTCGGAAACGTCTCATGCTCAAGCATGGAATCCCGGCAGAGCTCATCGCAATTGATGTGAAAAAACGTAGGATAGAGCTTCACTGGCGCGTTGCAGAAAAACTGGCGAAGCTTGAAAAGGGACTGAAATTCGCGTTGGTAGAAGAATATCCGACTTACGACAGGCTCGAGACTACGCTGATACCTCTATGACGACTTACGATATTCATTCGCGAGTTTGGCGTAGTTCTTCGCCTGTAATCGTATACCCCTGAATTCTTCCTTGGAGAGAGTTCGCAGAGGTCTCGCAGGGATACCCACAATGACGGTACGAGGCGGCACCTCCACGTCTCGCGGGACGACGGCGCCCAGTCCGACCAGGGACCCTCTCCTGACTCTAGCCCCGTTGAAAACTGTAGAACCTCCTCCGATGACGCACTCATCCTCGACCGTGCAGCCGTGTATGAGCGCGTGGTGCCCAACGACCACGTAGTTACCTATCTTGGTCGAACAGTACTTTGGTTTTTTCTCACCGTATATGTCGCCGGCGTGCACGACAGCGTTGTCCTGGATGCACGTGTAACGACCGATTCGGATTCCACCAAAATCACCGCGTATGACAGCCCCAGGCCAGATGCTCGAGTGCTCCCCGATCACCACGTCCCCGATTATGGTGGCTGACGGGTGAACCATGGCCGTCCTGTGGATGCGGGGCTTTTTGCCAAGAAATGCCTCAATCATGTTGAAGTGCCTGCTTCTACCTTCTTGCTGTAGACAAGCACAATGTCGCCGATGGCCATGACGCTGCCGTACGGGATCGACAGAGACTTGCCCGCCCTCTGTCCGAAGACGAGCCCGACCACCGTCCCCTCTTTATCGTCTATTACGGCATCTTCGATATCTCCAACATAGCGCGCCTTGTCGCTGTAGATGCGCAGCCCGTTAAGCTCAGATAATTTCCTCATCAGGTCACCTCGTCATTAGTTCGTGCGCCAGCTTTTTAGTCTTTTCGATGGGTAACTCATGCGCGGTCCGCCGAGTGTGTTGGTAAGTCTTAAGTAGGCGAAACACCACAGATTACGTTAGTCCACACTGCAGTGTGAAACGGCGTCGATCTGAGTTTGGGGCAAAGCCCCGCGATGATAGGTTGTACTCATGGTGTGGATTCAGCAATGTGGACCTGAACAAGCCAGGCTACTGGATAAGCTCGGGTCCGAGATAGGTTCGGTACTCAAGCAAATTTAACGCCAATTTCAAGCATGTGGCCAGACAAACTCTGGTTGATTCTGCCAGAGGCCACCGCTATTGGGGTTCGGCTAAGCCATGCGAGTGGTGGGCGTCCCGCAAGGGATGGCCCCGCACACGGCTCAGTAACACGTAGTCAACCTACCTTCGGGACGGGGATAACCTCGGGAAACTGAGGACAATCCCCGATAGGCGAGGGACGCTGGAATGCCCCCTCACCCAAATCCTCCGGGGCCCGAGGATGGGACTGCGGCCTATCAGGCTGTTGGTGGTGTGACAGACCACCAAACCTACAACGGGTACGGGCGATGGGAGTCGGAGCCCG
>CAYMXQ010000010.1:18400-24344 GCA_964394495.1 Hadarchaeota archaeon (SeqCode) | reverse complement strand
CTCGGTTCTTGGAGGAGATAGATGAGTTCGGCTTGGCTGTTGCGCATGGGCGCAGGGAGAGTTCGATCAGGATGAGGCCTAGCGAGGAGGGCATCGTCGACATGACTCTCCTCACCACGACATCCGAGGGCGGAAAGTTCGCGAGGATTCGTGTTAGGGACCTTAGGATACCGGAGATTGGTGACAAGTTGGCGTCCAGGCACGGGCAGAAGGGCGTGATAGGCATCGTCATGGATGGCGCAGACATGCCGTTCACGGAGAGCGGGATAACGCCTGACATAGTGATAAACCCGCACGCCATCCCATCGCGTATGTCCGTTGGACAGCTGCTGGAGATGATCGCTGGAAAAGTCGGCGCATCAGCAGGTGAACGGGTAGAGGGCACGGCCTTCGGTGGATTACACGAGAAACAATTGCGCAAGATGCTCCACTCCTTCGGGTTCAAGCAAACGGGGAAGGAGGTCATGTACAACGGGATGACGGGCGAGGTGATCCCCGTCGATATCTTCGTGGGCGTTTGCTATTATCAGAAGCTCCACCACATGGTCGCCGACAAAATCCACGCCAGGGCACGCGGGCCGGTGCAGGTACTCACCCACCAGCCGACGGAGGGCAGGGCACGTGAGGGTGGTCTGCGTTTCGGGGAGATGGAGCGGGACTGTCTGATAGGACACGGCGCCGCGATGCTCCTTAAAGAGCGCCTGCTGGACGCGTCCGACAAGTACACTGGGCTGGTGTGCGGCAAGTGCGGAAGCTTTGCCGTATACGACAGGCGCAGGGACCGCGCTTATTGTCCGCTCTGCGAGGAGGACTCTGAGATATACGGGATTGAGATATCGTACGCCTTCAAGCTGCTTGTGGACGAGCTGAAGTCCATGTGCATGTTACCGAGGTTGAGGTTGAGGGATAGAGCTTAGGTGATTGACTTGATACGGATTCCAAAAGTGATCGACAGCATCGACTTCGGCCTGATGTCCCCAGATGACATACGCAAGATGTCTGTGACCAAGGTCATAACCGCGGACACATACGACGAGGAGGGGTATCCAATCGATAGGGGGTTGATGGACTCTAAGCTCGGCGTGGTCGACCCTGGACTGAGGTGCAGGACATGCGGTTCCCGCTCCGGCGACTGCCCGGGGCATTTCGGCCACATCGAACTCGCGCGCTCTGCGATCAACGTCGGTTACGTTGACATAGTCTACGACTGCCTGCGAGCCACATGCAGGAACATGAGCTGCGTGAGGGTACTGCTATCGCCTCAGAAACTCGATGAGTTCCGAAAGCAACTCGAGGAAAAAAAGCGGAACGGGGGTAAGTGGTGGGAGATCTCCGACCAGATCATACGGAGCGCGACCACCGTCGAAAAATGTCCCCACTGCGGAGAGAAACAGCTGAAGATAAAGTTTGAGAAGCCCACCACGTTCATGGAGGGCAAAAACCGCTTGGCGTGCAGCGATGTGCGCGAGCGCCTCGAGAACATAAAGGAGGACGACGCGCTCCTGCTAGGGATCGACACTAAGGTCGCGAGGCCGGAGTGGATGGTTCTCACGGTTTTGCCTGTTCCGCCCGTGACCGTGAGGCCGAGCATAACCCTGGAGTCTGGGGTTCGCTCTGAGGACGACCTGACCCACAAGCTGGTCGACATCATACGCATAAACCAGCGGCTCGCCGAGAACATCGAGGCAGGAGCCCCACACCTGATCGTGGAGGATCTCTGGGAGCTGTTGCAGTACCACGTCACGACTTACCTGGACAACGATGTCTCCGGGGTCCCGCCCGCCAGGCACAGGTCCGGCAGGGTCCTGCGGACGTTGGCCCAGCGCCTCAGGGGGAAGGAGGGACGTTTCCGGGGTAACCTCTCAGGAAAACGTGTGGACTTTTCTGCCAGGACGGTCGTATCTCCAGACCCCAACATAAGCATAAACGAGATAGGGGTCCCCGAGTACATCGCTCGGGCCTTAACTATTCCAATCCGAGTCACAGAGTACAATATTGAAGAACTGCGCAACTTGGTGCGCAGGGGGACAGATATCTACCCCGGCTCCAACAGCGTCATAAGCCCAGATGGCAAGCGTTACGACCTTCGTTTCGCTGACCGCGAGGAGATGGCGAACAAGCTCGAGTCAGGTTTCATAGTGGAGCGCCACCTGAAGGACGGCGACATCGTAATTTTCAACCGTCAGCCTTCCCTTCACCGCATGTCGATCATGGCGCACAATGTCAAGATATTGCCCGGGCGGACTTTCCGGCTGGGCCTCAGCGTCTGTCCGCCTTACAACGCGGACTTCGACGGCGACGAGATGAACGTGCACGCACCCCAGACCGAGGAGGCCAAAGCCGAGGCCCGCATTTTGATGAGGGTCCAGGAGCAGATACTGTCGCCGAGGTTCGGTGGCCCGATCATAGGAGGGATTCAAGAGCACATAACCGGGGCGTACCTGCTAACGCGCAAGGGTACGATGTTGACTCGGGAGCAGGCACAGCAGCTGCTCGCGTATATTAAAATTCCTCAGGCCCTGCCCAGACCCGCCGTCAGGGAGAAGGGAATGGAGTACTGGACGGGCAAACAGATCTTCAGCATGCTCCTGCCCAAAGGACTGAGCATGACTTTCAAGGCGAAAATATGCGAGAACTGCGCGCGGTGCAAGGAAGATGAGTGCGAGATAGACGGTTATGTCGTCATACGTGACGGGCAACTCTTGAGCGGCGTCATAGACGCGCGGAGCTACAAGGCGCTCGACAGATGCGAGATACTGGACAGGGTAGTCAAGGACTACGGCACTACCGCAGCACGGGAGTTCTTGGATAGTGTCACCAAGCTCTCAATTGCGTCGGCGATGATGATCGGTTTCACGACCAGCATAGACGACGAGGACATCCCCCCAGAGGCGAAGGAGAGGATAAGCGAGGTCATAGAGGGTGCGAAGAGCAAGGTGAACAAGTTGATCGATATCTACAACGCGGGCGAGCTCGAGCCCCTGCCTGGCCGCCCACTGCGCGAGACGCTGGAGATGAGGATAATGGAGGTTCTCGCGGAGAGCAGGGACTTGGCCGGCTCCATCGCGGAGAAGTACCTCGGTCTAGACAACCACGCCGTGATCATGGCGAGGACTGGTGCGCGGGGCAGCATGCTCAACCTCACCCAGATGGCCGCGTGCGTTGGGCAGCAGTCGGTGCGTGGAGAGCGTCTGAGCAGAGGATACAGAAGGCGTACCCTGCCGCACTACAAGCCCGATGATCTGGGCGCCGAAGCCCGCGGGTTCGTTAGCGCTAGCTACAAGGACGGCCTGACCCCGCTGGAGTTCTTCTTCCATGCGATGGGTGGTCGGGAGGGTCTGGTCGACACTGCAGTCAGGACCGCCCAGAGCGGTTACATGCAGCGCCGCCTCATAAACGCCCTGCAGGACCTTCGCGTGGAGTACGACGGCACGGTGCGGGATGACCGAGGCGCGATAGTACAGTTCGTCTACGGTGAGGACGGCGTCGACCCGGCACGCAGTGACAGAGGAAAGTCCGTCAACGTGGAAAAATTGGTAGGACGTATAATAGGTGGGAAGTAAATGGCAGGGGTATCAGCTGACACAATAAAATCCGAGGTCGAAAAACTCGAGGGAGAGGTTCCGGAGTCCATAATCCGGCAGCTCCAGGGAACCCTGTT
This sequence comes from Hadarchaeota archaeon (SeqCode), assembly GCA_964394495.1. Taxonomy (GTDB): domain Archaea; phylum Hadarchaeota; class Hadarchaeia; order Hadarchaeales; family Hadarchaeaceae; genus B75-G9. The sequence goes on along the minus strand of CAYMXQ010000010.1, from coordinate 20,683 downwards.
GCGCGTCAGCAAGGACCGAGCGATAACGCGGGAGCAGCTTGATGAGGTAGTAAAGAACGTCAAGCAATCGTACGTCAACGCCATGGTGGAGCCGGGTGAGGCCGTTGGCACGGTGGCAGCGCAGTCGATAGGTGAACCCGGTACACAGATGACATTGCGGACCTTCCACTACGCAGGAGTCGCAGAGCTGAACGTTACGCTAGGTCTGCCCCGGATCATAGAGATAATCGACGCCCGGAAGACACCTTCCGCCGCGCTGATGTCGATTTTCTTGAAGGAGAAGTACGGGAAGAGCAAGGAGAAGGCCCGCGAGTTCGCCCGGAAGATAGAGATGACCGCGGTCGAGGACGTTGCGCTGCAGACCGAGGCGGATCTTATCAACATGGTGTTCGTCGTCAACCTGAACCGTTCTCGCATGCAGAGAAATGAACTGACGCCCACGAAGGTCGCCTCCACCATAAAGGAGCAGCTGAACGTGGACGTTAGCGTCGGTGGGTACAAGTTGCGGATGAAACCCTCGACGCATACCCTGTCCGAGCTGCGCAGGCTTGCGACGAAGGTCAGGGCTCTGCCACTGCGCGGCGTAAAGGGGATCAACCGGGTGGTGGTGAAGATGGAGGGTGACGAATACGTGGTCTACACGGAGGGCTCCAACTTAGCTGATATACTGGCGATGTCCGAGGTCGACAGCACGAGGACCGTGACCAACAACATACACGAGATTGAGGAGGTCCTGGGCATAGAAGCCACGCGCAACGCCATAATCAGCGAGGCGGAAAAGACGCTCCAGGAGCAGGGGCTCGACGTGGACACAAGGCACATCATGCTCGTGGCCGACATGATGACCACGTCGGGTGAGGTGAGGCAGGTCGGACGGCACGGCGTCAGCGGTGAGAAGGCCAGCGTGCTCGCGCGCGCATCTTTCGAGATCACCACGAAGCATCTGCTGGACGCTTGCGTACACGGTGAGAAGGACAGGTTGGACGGCATAATCGAGAACGTCATCGCAGGGCAGCCGATACCGCTGGGCACGGGTTCAGTGGAACTAGTGATGCGGAGGGAGAAAGAAGGTGGACGTGAGTAAGGAGATCAGGCAAGCGATTGTCACGGGCAATGTCGTCATCGGAGCCGACAAGTCGTTGAAAACCCTGAAGCGCGGACAGGCCAAGTTGGTTATAGTGTCGTCTAACTGTAAGCCAGAACTCCTCGCAGACGTACAGCACTACGCGAAGCTGGCCAATGTTCCGGTCCATACTTTCACAGGTGGCAGCAGGGAACTTGGCCTGTCGTGCGGCAAGCCTTTTTTGGTGAGCATGCTGACAGTCGTTGAGGCGGGGAGCTCCGGCATCTTGGGATTGGGGGCGCGCAGATGACGGTCAAGCTCACGTCGGATGAGATGCGCTACATAACCCTTTTTGAGGGGATAACACATGCCCGCGTGCATGACTGCGTGATAGACGAGCAGGGGAGAGGGGTCACTTTCGTGGTGAAGAAGGGAAACATCGGGCTCGCGATAGGCAAGAACGGGGACAGGATCAGGAAGGTGAGGCAGATGATCGGGAAGAGCGTTGAGGTGATCGAGCACTCGGATGACCCGATAGAGTTCCTGAGAAACACCCTGGCACCCGCTAGGGTCAAGGAGATAAACATAGTTGAGCGCGATGGAAAGAAGGTCGCGATAGTGGTTGTTGAGAGGGAGTATAAGGGCATGGCGATCGGGCTGAAGGGGAGGAAGATACAGAAAGCTAAAAAGCTGGCTCAACGCCATCACGAGATCCATGATATCTCGCTTGCGTGAGTTTTAAAGTCTGAAACTCTTATCTGTCTGGGTGGTAACGATGGGAAAAATTCCTAGAGGGGAATTCGCGGCTCGGAAGGTGCGCTCGAACAGGCAAAAGTTCAGGTGGAAGAGTCCCCAGTACAACCGCCGAGTGCTTATGCTCGACGAGAAGGCCGACCCGCTTGAGGGCTCACCGCAGGCCAAGGGCATCGTGCTCGAAAAGGTCGGGGTAGAGGCCAAGCAGCCCAACTCCGCGATCCGGAAATGCTGCAGGGTCCAGCTCATCAAGAGCGGCCGTCAGGTCACCGCGTTCGCCCCAGGAGATGGTGCGATAGGGTTCATAGACGAGCACGATGAGGTCGTGATCGAGGGCATCGGTGGGGCGAAAGGTGGCGCATACGGGGACATCCCGGGCGTGCGTTACAAGGTCATTAAGGTGAACAATGTATCTTTGAAAGAACTTGTAAAGGGACGCAAGGAGAAACCGACAAGGTGATGGGTTG
>CAYMXQ010000010.1:0-18390 GCA_964394495.1 Hadarchaeota archaeon (SeqCode) | reverse complement strand
AAATATTTCGACGAGTGGACGACCGAGGGCGTTGAGATAAGGGATGCGGGCCTGAAGATGTACATCCGGCTGGAGCCTACTCTGGTCTTGCATGGCGGTGGAAGGCATGCCGGCAAACAGTTCGGGAAGGCGACGGTGCCAATTGTGGAGCGTCTGATGAACAAGCTCATGCGGTCCGGGCCCGGGGCTGGAAAACTTCGCGGCAAGGTGATTCGTGGGGTTGCGGCGTGCGGTAAAAAGCACAAGGCCTACGAGATCGTCAGGAGATCGTTTAAGAAGATAGCGGAGCAGACCAAGAAAAACCCCATCCAGGTGCTCATCGACGCGGTCCAGAACTCAGCTCCACGTGAGGAGACGACGCGCATAAGATACGGGGGGATCGCGTACTACGTGGCCGTTGACTCGGCCCCTCAACGAAGGCTCGACATAGCGCTGAAGAACCTGGCCGGTGGGGCATTCGCGACGTCTTTCTCGAGCAAAAAGCCGATCGAGGATTGCCTGGTAGGTGAACTCATCCTCGCCGCCAACAACGACATGAAGAGCTTCGCCGTTGCGCGCAAGGATGAGATGGAGCGGATATCGAAGGGAGCCAGGTAGAAAACCTGTGGATTTTGTCAGAAACACGTTTTCGGTAACGAAACGCTTTTAAATGTGCATGTGAAGTGGAGATGGCTAAGGAGAGATAGAAATGGCGAAACCGCACATGAACATCGTCACCATAGGCCATGTGGACCACGGTAAGTCCACGACCCTGGGTAGGATGTTCTACGACAAGGGACTGGTGAAAGAGGAGGACATACGAAAGTTCGAGGCCATGGGCGACAAAGGTAAGACCTTCAAGTTCGCGTGGGTCATGGACGCTCTCAAGGAAGAGCGAGAGAGGGGATTGACGATTGACCTGGCCCACAAAAAGTTCGAGACCGACAAGTATTACATGACGGTCATCGACGCACCCGGGCACCGCGACTTTGTCAAGAACATGATCACCGGGGCGAGCCAGGCGGACGCCGCTGTTCTCGTGGTGGCGGCCGATGATGGCATAATGCCCCAGACGCGCGAGCACGCTGCACTCGCTTTCACGCTCGGCGTAGGGCAGCTGGTCGTGGCGATAAACAAGATGGACCAAGTCGGGTACAAGCAAGACGTGTTCGAAAAGCTAAAGTCTGAGGTGCTAGACCTGCTGAAAGCGGTCGGGTACAGGAACCCTGAAAAATTCATTTTCGTGCCTACTGCGGCGTTCCATGGGGATAACATAGTGAAACCCAGCGACAAGATGAAGTGGTACACTGGCCCTGTGCTCTACGCGGCACTGGACAGCTTCACAATACCTCCAAAGCCGGTAGAAAAGCCGCTTCGGCTGCCCGTCCAGGACGTTTACTCCATCACGGGCGTCGGTACCGTGCCGGTCGGGCGGGTCGAGACGGGCGTGATCAAAGTCGGAGACACCCTGGTGTTCGAGCCAGCGGGCGTCAGCGGAGAGGTGAAGTCGATAGAGATGCACCACGAGACGATACAGAAAGCTGAGCCTGGAGACAACATAGGCTTCAACATCCGTGGCATCGACAAGACCGCGATAAAGCGCGGTGACGTCGCTGGACACCAAAAGAACCCACCGACTGTAGTCAAGGAGTTCACCGCACGAATAGCCATCCTTCAGCACCCGACAGCAGTGGCGGCCGGTTACACTCCGGTCTTCCACGCGCACACCGCGCAGGTAGCTTGCACGATCATGGAGATAATCCAGAAACTGGACCCCAAGTCGGGAGCTGTGCTCCAGGAGAAACCAGAGTTCTTAAAGAAGGGGGACATGGCGACGGTCAAGGTGGTCCCAGCCAAACCCATGGTGCTTGAGAAGGCATCCGATATCCCGCAGCTCAGCAGGTTCGCCATACGCGACATGGGTATGACGGTCGCTGCTGGCGTTTGCGTCGACCTGGTCCCTGCGAAGTAATTCATTTGACCGAGTCGGCTTTTCGACGCTTTCAGAGAAGTCGATGTTGCTAGGAACTCTTTTATGCTCATTTTCCCTGTTAGGTAAGGTGAGGGATCGATTTGCAGAAGGCGCGCATAAGGCTATCGAGCACGGATTCGAAAAAGCTGGACGAGGTATGTGAGCAGATATCAGGGATAGCGAAGCGGGTGGGAATCAAGATATCCGGGCCGGTTCCATTACCTACACGAAGGATAGTGGTCCCGACCAAGAAGGCCCCGGACGGAGAGGGTACTATAACGTGGGATCGTTGGGAGCTGCGCGTGCACAAGCGCCTCATCGACATGCAGGCGGACGAGCGCGCCTTACGACAGCTGATGCGAATACAGGTCCCAGAAGAAGTCGCTATTGAGATAGAGCTTAAAGCCTAGCGCTGCGCCGTTTTGATTTACTTACCCACAACTTCGCCCAAGGCTTGTAGCATCTCGTCGATGTACTCTAGAGGTATGTATCCCATGTTCCCGATTCTGAACGTCTTCTCTTTCAAAGTGCCGTATCCCTTCGCCAGCTCGAACCCGTGTCCGCGCATCGCCTCGTAGACCTGCAGTCCGTTCATGTTGCTCGGAGCGTTCACGCACGCCATCGTCGGGCTCTCGTACCCTTTCTTCGGGAACAATGAAAGACCTAGATCCTCGACCCCGCGCTTGATCCTCCGCGCCCGCTCGGCGTAAAACTCCAGACGCTTCTTTTTGCCGCCCTCCCTCTCGATTATCTCCAGCTCCTTGTTCAGCGCGGCTATCTGGGGGATCGCCGGGGTCATGTGGGTGCTGCTCTGCTCGTTCTGGTTCTTCTCGAAGAGCTTGAAGTCGAAATACCATCCCTTGTTCTTGGCGCGCTCCGACGCTTCCAGGGCCGCCTCGCTGACGTTTGCGACGGCTAACCCCGGGGGGATGCCGAAGCACTTTTGTGAGCTCATGAAACAGACGTCCAGTCCCCACTCGTCGGCCTTGATCTCGACCCCGCCCATGGCACTGACTGCGTCCACGAAGAGCAGCTTTCCGTGTTTCTTGACGACATTTGCGAGTTCAGCCAGCGGGTTGATAAGTCCCGTGCTGGTCTCGTTGTATGTTATCGTCACGGCCTCCACGTCCGGGACCGAGGAGAGCTTCTCGTCCAGCACGTCCGGAGTGATTGGGGTACCCAGCGGAAGCTCGAGACGCTCCACGACCTTGCCGTTGGCCTCTCCGACCTTGGCGTAACGGTTCCCGAACTCCCCGTTTATGCAGCAGAGCATCTTCTTCTCCACGCAGTTCCTGACCGTGGCCTCCATGACCCCTGACCCAGAGCTCGGAAACAGGAAGACCTGCCCGTTCGTCTCTAAGAAAAGCTTCATGCGTTCGACTGTTTGCTTGTGCAGCTCCTTGTACTCCTTGCTTCGGTGGCTGAACATCTGAAGGCGCATCGCCTCTAGAACCTCTGGCCTGCAGGCGACAGGTCCGGCGGTGAAAAGTTTCATGCCAGCCCTCGTTGAAGTAATGCGACATCCCCTTAAAAATATTGTCCGAGTGTTCAGAAATGTGCAAAATTAAAAAGGGGAGCTGGGCTTTCATCCCCAGTCTCCCGCAATTTCGCTTAGGCCGTAACTATAGTCCTGGTTTTCTAAGTTTAGGTAGTCCTCTAGTTCCCCTAGCTGGTCGCCTATCGTGGTGAGTTCTTCTGAAGTCGGTGGGGACACGCTTTTGTAGGTGAAGAACACTGCTGCGCCAGCCACTGCTACGAGTACTATCAAAATAACCGCGATAATTTATGAGAAATTGCCGCGTCAATTAAACATCTCATTCAAGTGGAGGAAAGACCGAGGTATTGATATAACTGGAGCAAAAAATTTATGTAAGCTATTCTCTCTGAATATCTTTTCTCTCCACAATGGCCGGGATAAGCGATTCGTTGATGGATTTTCAAAATTAAGAATCGCAAAGTGTTTCCAGTAGCTTGGCAATCATTTTTGTCTTAGATAATCTCCAACCATTTTAATCGCACAAAACTTGGAGCACATACTACAAACGCTTGGATCGATTTCTGGAGGTCTCCGTTTTCTGAGTTCTCGTGCCTTCTCAGGGTCGATTGCCAGCTTGAACTGTTTAGCCCAGTCCAGTTCCTTCCTCGCCCTCGCCATTTCGTCGTCGCGTTCCATCCCGATTCCCTTCACGATATCAGCCACGTGCGCTGCGATCTTTGACGCCACGACACCCTCCCTGACGTCCTCTATGCTCGGCAGGCACAGGTGCTCGGCAGGCGTGACATAACATAGGTAATCTGCCCCCGCCCATGCCGCGATAGCTCCACCAATCGCCCCGACTAGATGGTCGTAGCCCGGAGCGATGTCCGTGACGATAGGTCCGAGCACGTAGAACGGTGCCCCTTTGCATACGGTCTTCTCGATCCTTATGTTGGATTCGATGTGGTCTAATGGAAGATGTCCCGGTCCCTCCACGATGACCTGCACGTCCTTAGCCCAGGCCCGCTCCACCAGTTCCCCCAATGTGAGGAGCTCCTGGAACTGCGCCACATCGGACGCGTCCGCTAGGCATCCTGGGCGCATCCCGTCTCCGAGGCTCAGCGTCAGGTCGAACTCCCTAGCCAACTCGATGAGGTAGTCGAATTCACTGTAAAGCGGGTTCTCCTCGCCGTGGTGGATGATCCAAGCGGCCAGAAAGGAACCGCCACGGCTTACCACGTCGAGCAAGCGCCCGCTCCGCTTAAGAGCCTCGACCGCCGCTTTGGTCACGCCGCAGTGAACGGTGACGAAATCGACGCCATCTTGTGCATGTGTCCTGATTGCGTTGAATATGTCGTCCGAACTCATGTCGACAACATCGCCGCGGGACGCAGCCTCGATTCCAGCTTGGTATATCGGCACGGTCCCTACGGGAACGGGCACTGCCTTTAGGATTCTACGTCTAACCTCGTCGATATCACCGCCCACGCTGAGGTCCATAACCGTGTCAGCGCCGTACTTCACCGCGACCTTCGCCTTCTCTATCTCCTCATCGATGTCCGCGTAATCCGGTGACGTCCCAACGTTAGCGTTGATCTTGGTGCGCAGCCCTTCTCCTATCCCCATGAACTGCATGCCTTCGCGCCTGACGTTCCGTGGTATGACCAGTCTGCCTGCGGCCAGCCTTCTGAAGATGAACTCGGTTGATTTGCCCTCCGCTCTAGCCACGGCCTCAATCTCGGGCGTGACATTTCCGCGCTTTGCCTCGGACATTTGCATAGTGCGCCCTTGACACAGTCCCCATATGCTAAAAAAAGGTTTCACTTTTAAGTCCAGACGCGTAGATTATCTGGGAATTGAGTGGCGGTTCAAGTCGTCAAAAATAATGGGAAGGCTGAACCCTTTCAGCGCCAGAAGATAGTCAAGTCTTGTACTGCCGTTGGAGCACCTGCTGACGTTGCCGCTAGCATAGCAGACGAAGTGGAGAAGGCCGCGCGGGACCAGATGTCAACGAGAGAAATCAGGTCGATGGCCATGCAAAAACTCGGCAAGATAAGGCCAGAGTGGGTCAAGAACTGGGAGAAGTTCGACCAGACCAAGCCTAAGAAGAAATAGCTTCGTTTTCATGGAACGGCGAGTTAGCGGGTTATAAGTTAAAGCAAGGACCAACATTTTCAAATGGTGGTATAGTGGCGACGAGAGCCATAATGGTAGGCCGTTTTCAGCCTGTCCACAAAGGCCACATCGAGGTAGTCAAACAGATCCTGCGGGAAGTAGACGAGTTGATAATAGGGATAGGGAGCTCGCAGGAAGGACACACTTTCGAGAATCCGTTCACAGCTGAAGAGCGCGTGCTAATGCTCGAGAAAGCCATGGAGGAGGCTAAGGTCAACCGCTCTCGCGTCCACGTGGTCCAGATTCCCGATATTCACGACGACAAAAGATGGGTATCGCACGTCGTCCCCCTTACTCCGAAATTTTCAATAGCATATTCCGGAAATCCTTGGGTCCAGAGGCTGTTCAAGGAGGCAGGGTACGAGGTCCGAGTCCAACCACAGTTCAAACGCAAGGAGTACCAAGGGATGGAAATTCGCGATCGTATAATCAAAGGCGAGAAGTGGGAGCACTTGGTCCCCAAATCAGTGCTAGGTGTGATGCGGAAGGTCAAGGCCGTGGAAAGGATGACGAGTTTGTCAAAAAGCAAATAATCCTAATTAGGTACTGATTCTCACTGGGCTCTCGCAGTATCCCCAATGTAGTTCGGGTTGCGGTGACAGTTGGGTGCTGTTTATCTCGCTCAGGTCTGCCAAGTCGTTCATCTTCAGTAGCCCATCCGACACCGTGTAGAGCGTGTTTTCGATGTACAGAGACCTTTTCACGGAGTACCATGTGCCGTTCCAGTAGTCAGTGTCCTCTCCGTGAGATATGGTCCCCCTGAGGGCTATCCCGCCGTCCAGAGAGACGTCGAACACGTATGCGTCTTGCCCGTACCAGTCCCCGATAGGCATCACGAGGAGGTTCCTAGACCTGCTGAACAGGAACGCCCTGTGGTCGTGCAGGGCGAGGGACTCCGTTCCCATTTGCCCCACGATGTACTTTGAGAGCTCTATCGGGTTTTCGGGGTCGCTCACGTCGAAGAGGGCTATCTTAACCCCCTGATTCCACGCAAAGCCCCATCCGGAATCTGCGGTATCTTTGCCAACTCCTATCAGGTGAGTTTCGTCGTAGGGGTGTAGGTAATCTGAGTAGCCGGGTATCTTCAGCTCTCCTAGAACTCTTGGGTTGTTAGGGTCGCTCAGATCGATCACAAACAGCGGGTCGACTATCACGAACGTTACCAAGTATGCCCTGCTGCCCATGAACCTCGCCGAATAGATTCTCTCACCGGGAGCGAGGTTCTCCAATCTCCCGGTGGTGTTAAGGTCTTCATCGAGAACGTAGACGTGATTTCGAGCATTACCATCCCAGACTTCTCCTGTTGTGGTCGCTATTCTGAGGTATCCCCGGTACTCATCCATGGAGAACTGGTTAAGGACCTGCCCTGGTACCTCTCCCCGGGCTTTGTACTCGATTTCCCCATTACCTATCGCGATCTTGTGGATAACTGTAGTTTCGGTCCAGTCACTCGGCCTCCCCCGCCAGATCGCCGTTGAGTACACCGGATAATTCGCGTAAGAAGTATAAGTTATGTAAATATTGTTCGTGGAGACGAAGATGTTCTGAGCCGTGCTGATTAGGAACGTCTTGCTGTTTATCTCCGCGTCATCGTTTTGGGAGTCTATCGCCATTATCGTGGTAAATTCATAAGAATAACCGTACGGGCCATCAAAGTAGTAAATTTCATCCGCCGGAACTATTTTGACGCGGCCGTTGCAGGAGATATCCGGGAGATTTACGCGGGAAATACCCCAGAGTTGGATGCCAGGGAGGTTTATCCTGTCCACCCATGCATGTACTGCTGGCGAATTGATTATCACATAGATGTAGTCTCCGATCATCCTGGAGTTGAAGTAATAGCCGTCGAATGTGACATCCCTCTTCAGGACGGGGTTCTCCTTGTTTGAGACGTCGTATACTTTGAGGTACATCTGGCCAATTACGGTGAGCTTGTCGCCGTTGATGAATATTTCGACAGGGTTCTCGCTTAACTCGATCTCGGAGAGTATCCAGGCATCTTCAGCGGGGTAAGCGTCGATGATGAACACCTTGGCCCCAGAAACGACGTAGATGTATTTACCGTCAGTCTTCACGATGTCAGCCTCATCGACCCCCTCGACTTGGATGTTAGTCGTTGAGAAATCCGGTGTCTGCCCACCTGTTGAGCCAGAGCCATCGTCGCCTATCGTGAACCCAAAGTCAGACTCTGTGCGACTCGCAAAAACATTCCAAGTAAGGCTAGCTGGAGCAGCAGCTGGTGCCGGCGAACCCCAAGACTCGGTAGCATAGTTCCAATAATAGCTGTTGGAGTTCGTCGTCACAAAATTTTCCAGTTCTTCATAAGACGAGAATTTCTTAAGTCCGTCTGGCAAGAGAAGTTGACCGCCAGTATTTCCGTTAGACGTCAGTTCCATCTTTATCATCGGGGCGACCGCCACTAAGGCGAACATTGCTATGAGAAGGATGGTCAGGAACCATATCCTCGTGGCCTTTTGCCTTTCAAATATGTACCAAGCCGACGCGGGCAGGATCAGAGCCAGCAAGATCCCCAGCGACTCTGCCCCGAATGCTGCGGAGGCCAGGCTTATGAGAAGGGAAAGCGCGAACACGGCAGGCATGACCCATTGCTTCATTTTGTTTCACCAATTAAATATAATGGCCAGACGACGTACTTATATTAAGTTTCATAAAAGAAACATAATTTATTAAGTTTCTGCAACGATACTTATTCGGGTAAAGGGCATGCGTCGGTGGCTTCTCGGTGTGATGTTGGCTTTGGCGGTGTCCGGGGCCGCTGTCGTCGCGTCTTACGCAGTACTCAACTATTTCTACGGCGGCGGCACCTTAACACAAACAATAACGATAGAGGACAGCGGACAGAAGGTCACTATAGACGACGAGGAATACAACGTCACGGATTTCGGGTCTGACCCGGACCATGCTAATTTCTACAAGCTCGATCTGCTCAGCAGGAGCTATGCAGAGTATTTCCCATCCTCGCAAAACGGAGCGGGTGCCGCTACAGTTCCCAGTGGCTACGCGACCCATGTGAGTGTACCCATGGAGACCTATGATAAGGCGTTGTCAGGAGAGCAGACCACCTTCCCTAAAATTACGGAGACGAGACCGGTTGACGTCCTGCCAATAGCTGCGAGCATAGGGATCGCGGTGGGGGTCATGGTCCTCGCTGTCTGGGCAGGGTACCAGCAGACATGGGGCGGTGCCACATCCACGCTGATCGAGCACGGGCTACGCGACATGACAGTAAGGGACGTGGAGATAGTCGGGTGCATTATGGAGCTCAAGGAGTTCACCATCCCGGAGCTCATGAGAACAACAAAAGCCTCCAAGATCACGGTCTGGCGCACGGTCCAGAAGCTCGTCGAAAAGGAGATCGTGCAGCAGACGGAAAAGACCAAGCTCGCGTCGGACGGGCTCGGCGGCAGGGGCAAGCCCAGCAACGTTTACAGGTACGTCGGCGCGGAGCCCAAAAAGAAGTGAATCTCAGAAATGAAACATGTGCTTGGACAGGTCAATCTTCCCGTCTCTCACATTCACGCCCTCTGTTGCCAGCAACCTCACCTTCCGCTGGACACCCAGTCTGTAACCTCCGGCTCCACCATCAGACCGTACGACGCGATGGCACGGTATTTTCACAGGACTGGGGTTTCTGGCCAAAGCGTTCGCCGCAGCCCGGTACGCGCGCGGTGAGCCCAGAGCTCGAGCAAGCTCCTTGTATGTTGTAACCTTGCCTTTCGGGATCGTCGAGACAAGCTTTAGCACACGGGACTGAAACTCAATCATCCAAAACACCCCTAAGGATCTTCCATGCTTTATCTGGGGGAGGAATTGAAAATATTTTCGGTACCCCTTAAAAACACGAAGGAGTGTCTAAAAACTGACTCAGCGAGACGTTTTGCTACAACTGGCGGTCCTTTAAATAGTATAAATATTTTTTTCGGTGACCTCTCCCCCAAAGTCGCTTAAACATATAATGAGATTGACGCAGGGATGTGAAAATGTTCGCTTTAGACGACGGTTCTGAATTATTTAGAGTTAAAATCCCGCTGCTTGGCAAATCTATACGTGTACCTAAGAGGATAACAACGGATCTTGATATACGCAACGGGGAATACGTCTATCTTCATCTTTTTGGGTACAAGCATCCGGTTGCGGTATGTCAAAACAACATGACTCTCCCTGCCGTGTTTCGAAAAATCTTGCGTGAAAGAGGGCTACTCGGAGAATTCGTTCCCTTGCGCATTACTAAGGTAAATGATGGAGGTATTTCCTTTGTTGCACGCATTTATCCTCACATAATAAAAAGCAGACCACTTCAGCACTACCTCACAATTCATCCCCTTGCGAGGAGATGCAAAGTTGTAAAAATTATAGTTGGTGACTCTAGATATTTCTACGGTGCAATCCAACGAGGACGGGTATCAGTGTTTTCCAAAATTGTGCGCTATCTGGAGATAAACACCAGTCAACCACAACAAATAGAAGTGTATCCAACTGAGTTTAAAACAGCCGACAATCGACATATATTGGAGTCACCATCTGCGCCGCCGACTGTGTCAGAGGTTGTTGAAGATGGGTTTTTGAGGCTCGATAAACTTCTAAGCGACTTTTCCATAAACTGTAATGGTGGGCATGTTTCGATTTCAATTAAAACGATGGCGCACGAAGCTAAGCAATTTACAATGAATCGCTGCGTGAGACTGGACAATACATTTTTCAGAATTTTTGGGTTATTTCAAGCAGAGGGGACGAAAAAACGCAGTAAGCAACTTTGTATAACCAACAAGGATCCTCGTCTATTAAGGTATTTTATCCTGAACGTTGGCAAGTTGCTGGGGTTAAGTGCTAGTCTTTGGAGGCTGGATATCCAACTATCTTCAGCTAACCAGCGTTGTCTGAAAGACGTTAAGCAGTGGTGGACTCAGGCGCTAAAACTTCCATCTAGCGTTACTATTCATCCTTACAAAACTGAGAACGGGGCAGTGACAAGTAATGGTGTGGCTACAGCGAAAGTTATCTCTAGAACTTTCAATGAACTGATTCTCAGGATGTTGGAGTTCGTCAAGCAATATGTCACGTTGGATAAGGAAGCATGCGGACATTTCCTTTCAGGAGTGTTAGCAGGCGACGGTTATCCGCAGGTTGAACGCTCGCTGAAATGCATCGAACTATATTTCGACCCGAATAAAATCGGGGCCGAAGCTGAAGGGGAACTATACATGAAATGTTTAAAGTTCTTAGATATTGAACCAATAAGTGTGAGAATTTTCTGCGACAAAAACGATGAGGGAGCTAAGTGGAGAGCAAGGGTTTCCACAGAACGGTTCAAAAAACTAACCGAAAACGTGGCACTTAGATATAAACTAAATTTAAGAGGAATTGGCGGAGCTATTTTCATTCGTGGAAGGGAGAATTTTCAGAAACTTGTGCCGTATCAGCCTTTTTATCCAAGAACATGTCACATGCGAGCTTTTTACGAAGGCCTGAGGTGAAGCGATGATAGAAATAGACGGTTCACAGCTTGAAGGCGGAGGGAGCATAGCCCGAATTTCAACTGCTCTAGCTGCCCTCATTCAAAAACCGATTAGAGTTTACAAAATAAGAGCGAAAAGGGATAGACCTGGATTGCGCCCACAACACCTCGAAGGTCTCAGAGCGCTCGCTCAGCTTTGTGACGGTAAACTAGAGGGAGATGCCCTAGATTCGATGGAAATAAAGTTTTATCCCGGTGCAATTCAGGCAAAAAAGATCAACGTAAGCATAAAAACAGCGGGCAGCATCGGTCTTGTTCTTCAATCTTTAATGATTCCTGCTGCTTTTTCTAACGGTACGGTATTTGTCGAATTTAAGGGCGGTGCAACAGATGGTCCGCTTGCTCCTCCTACAGACTTCCTCAAAAACGTCACGCTACCCACGCTTCACAAAATGGGCTACAGAGGGGAAATCGAATGTGTTCAGAGAGGTCATTATCCGCGAGGCGGGGGCATCGTACGTGCTCATATTGAACCCATCGAAAAATTCCAAGCGTTGAAACTTACCGAACCGGGAAATGTGATCAAGATTTCAGGCTTGGCCCATTGTGTTCGCCTACCCTCCAACATCGTTACCCGTATGGCGCACGCCGCGAGCATGGCGCTCGTCAAAGCAGGGTATTCCAAAGTTCATATAAAGACCGAATCCTATCCGCCGACCCAAGACCCGCACCTCGGCCCTGGGACCGGCATAACGCTGTGGGCTGAGACCGAGAACGGTGCGGTCCTTGGGTCAAGCTCACTGGGCATGCCTGGAAAGCCGGCAGAGCAGGTGGGGCGCGAGGCCGCAGAGATGGTGATAAGGCAACTGAAGACGGGTTGCGCGTTAGACCGCCATCTCACGGACCAGCTCGTCCCATACTTGGCACTGGCCGATGGCGTTTCTGAAATAACGAGCGCGGAACTCTCCCAACACGCACTGACCAACATCACGCTGGTCGAGCAGATGCTAGATGTCAAGTTCGAGGTCCAGGGTCAGCGGGGACAGCCCGGGCGGATAACCGTCAAGGGAACGGGGTTCATCCGTAAATGAGGCACGTCAGAACATTATGCGGATCATTATCAGAGCGAAGAACACCATGAACATCAGGAACGAGAGCTGAGCAGGCCGCAGTTTGCCCTTGAACACAAGCTCCACTTCATCGCTGATGGATTTCGCGTCCCGGCGCATCGCCTTGAGCCCCCACAACACAATCGATGCGTACAGGGCTCCGACCAATCCCAAAAACAACGCGTTGAGCGATGGATTTGCGTAGAAGATCGCTCCCATCGCGGGTGAGACGTAGGACTCTATCGGCGCGGCCACGAATATGAAGAGCGCCCCTATGGCGAAGAGCGTGATAAAGTCGCGCAGCAGCAGTCTGATCGCGGGCCAGTGCTTCTTGATCTCTCTCCTTTCCCTCTTCGTCAGCACAAAAGCCCCGTATTTCCCGTCCTTGCCCGTGATCGCTATCAGGCGCCCGAGCCCCTTCCATACGTTCCAGCCCAGGCGCATCGTGACAGCCGCGATGATGTATATCCCGGTGAGCTCTAGGAGGCCGTGTATGAAGAACATCGCCAAGACAGCGAGCATGGCAGTCGGCCCGCTTAGGTGGTAGTAGTAAGCGACGGCCATTCCTATCCCGTAGTTCGTAGCCACGACGGTGTTGAGCCCAAAGTAGGTGGGGGTACCGACAGCGCAGATCCCGGCCACACTCAGGTTGTTCGACCAGTAGTACTGTGTCCTCGCCCAGTCGTCCATCTCTGAGACGTTCTCGAGGGCGTTCTCGTACTCCTGTACCTCTGGCCTTTCGATGAACTCCATCCGGGAGAACGCGAGCATGTGGTATGTCGTGCTCAGCATCATCGTGATGAAAGCCGCCACGACGACTATGCCGATCGCTGATGAACTCCGCCTGAATGAACCACGCACGGTTTTTCCGAGTCCCACTGGCACCTACCTACTTCGCGCCGCGGCGCCCGTAGACATCTTCAGGTTTGAACTTCCGCTTCAAAGCCGTGGTGAGTTTGCCGTTTTTGACCTTGCGGTAGAAACAGGACCCGTAGCCGTCGTGGCAGGCTGCGCCCACCTGCTCCACGTCGAACAGCAGTGCGTCCCCGTCGCAGTCCACGCGCACTCCCTGTACCTTCTGGTAGTGCCCGGATTGCTCTCCTTTCAACCAGAGCTTCTTGCGTGATCGGCTCCAGTAGTACATTAGGCCTGATGTCAGGGTCTTTAGCACAGCTTCCTCGTTCTGCATCGCGACCATGAGGACATCTCTAGTCTTGGAGTCGCGGACGACGGCCGTGACGAGACCGTCCTCTAACTTCAGCGCCTTCAGTATCGCCTTCGCCTGAGCCTCTGTCATTTTCAACATTTCATCTTCGCCTCCGACGCAGTTCCTCCATGACATCTTCCAGCTTTACTCCTTTAGCCGCGAGAAGCACCATCGTGTGGAACATCAGGTCGGCCGCCTCGTGCACTATCTCTTGTTTTTTCCTGGCATCGATTAGCTCCCCTGCTTCCTCCTCGATCTTGTCTGACGCTTTACCGCTCGCGATCAGGCTGGATACGTACGAGCCCTTCTTCGGGCTGTCCCTGCGTTCCTCGATTACAGCGAAAACCTCGTCCAGTACCTCAGTGCCCACGTTCATCCCTTCTTGAGCCTCTCCCTGATGCTCCTGGCGTGTCCTGGCAGACCCTCCACCCCGGCGAGCCGCTCCGCTGTCCCCAACACTCGCCGAAGTCCCTGCTTCGATAGCTCCTGCACGGTCGGGAGCCTGACGAAGTCCAGCACCGAGAGGCCTGAATGTCTCCTGGCCGCGCCACCCGTCGGGAGTATGTGGTTCGGTCCCACCGCCAGGTCGCCTGCCGCTACGGGCGAGTAGGCGCCTAGGAATATGCTCCCAGCGTTTTTCACCCGTGTCAGTAACTTCTTCGGATTCTTCACCATGATCTCCAGGTGCTCCGGTGCGTATGCGTTGGAGAAATAGACCGCCTCGTCCAAGTCCTTTACCATGACCATCAGACCGAATCTCTTCATCGATTTCATCACTATGTCCTTCCGCGGGTTGTCCTCCGCCATCTCCCCAACGAGCTCCTGGACCCTGCACGCCAGCTTTTTAGAGTTCGTTACCAGAACGGCCGCTGCTTCTGTGTCGTGCTCCGCTTGGGAGATGAGGTCAGCCGCGATGAACCTCGGTTCCGCCGAGTCGTCAGCGATTATGAGGACCTCGGACGGGCCTGCAGCGAAATCTATGCTCACGTCCGCGGACACTACCTGCTTCGCCGCGGCGACGTAGATGTTCCCCGGTCCGACGATCTTGTCGACCTTCGGCACCGTCCCTGTACCATACGCCATTGCCGCTATGGCGTGAGCACCACCCACTTTGAACACCGCGTCCACGCCGGCCACCTTTGCCGCTGCGAGCACGGCTGAGTCTACCCTGTCGTTCTTGCCGGGCGGGGTGCAGACTACGACCTGTTTGACGCCGGCCACCTTCGCGGGCACGGCTCCCATGAGCAGGCTCGACGGATACTTCGCCAGTCCTCCCGGGACGTAGACGCCGACCTTCTCGAGCGGTCGGACGAGCTGACCGACATCGATTCCCGGGCCCAGCTGCGCGTTCCAGCCCTTGGGCATCTGCATGAGGTGGAATTTTCTTATCGCCACGGCCGATTCTCTGATCGCCTTCAAAGTCGCCGAGTTGACCTGCTCGTATGCCAATCTGAACTCGGCTCCGCTGACCCTGAGTTCACCGGTGCTGATCTTTACACAATCGAAGCGCTTGGTGTACTTCGACAGGGCCCTGTCCCCGTTCCTCCGGACGTCCGATACTATCCTGGCCACCTGTGGCATGACCGAACGCACGTCCAGCTCGGACCGCTTCAGAAGGAGTTCACGCTCCTTCGGGGAGCACTCGCCTAGCTCCACCATCCTCATTTCCTTCAACTACCTCACCTCTACTCCTCTATCTCGCAGGTAATCCTTGACCTCTTTCACAGTGTATGTCCCGAAGTGGAATATACTCGCTGCTAGGGCAGCATCAGCTCGGCCAGCTGTGAGCACGTCGTATATGTGCTCGAGCGTGCCAGCGCCACCTGATGCGATCACTGGGATGTCCACTGCCTCGGCTATCGCGCGGGTGCCCTCGATGTCATAACCCTCTTTAGTGCCGTCCGTGTGTACTCCCGTGTACAGGATCTCTCCAGCGCCGAGCGCCTTGACTTTCTTAGCCCAATCGATCATGTCGATGCCCGTGGGTTTCATCCCGCCGTTTATGTATACCTCCCACTTGTCCCCGCCGACCTGCTTTCCGTCTATGGCGCATACCACGCTGTCTTTGCCGAACTCCTTGGACAGTTCTCGCATCAGTTCGGGCCTCTTGACGGCCGCGGTGTTCACCGAGACCTTGCTGGCCCCCGCGTCTATGACTGCTCTGGCATCCTCGACGCCCCGTATCCCTCCGCCTACAGCCAGCGGGATCGTTATCACGCTCGATACCCTCCGCACTATGTCGAGCAGTGTCGGCTTGTTTTCGACTGTCGCGATTATGTCGAGCAGCACCAGTTCATCCGCGCCGTCACTCTCGTATCGCTTGGCGAACTCTGCAGGGTCGCCCACATTCTTCACGTCCACGAACCTCACTCCTTTGACCAGCTGCGCGTTCTTGGTGTCAAGGCAAGGAATGATTCTCTTGTACGTCATATCACTCCCTTCGTACTCGGCACGCCCTTCCTCCGGGGTGCCGCCCTCACAGCTTTTGCTAGCGCTACTCCCAACGCCTTGAATATCGCCTCCGCCTTGTGGTGGTCGTTCTTGCCGCGGAGCACCTCGATGTGCAGGTTGAACCTCCCGTTCGTCGCCAGCGTCTGTAACAAGTGGACAACCAGGTCGCTGCTCAGGTCGTCCAGTTTCTTCTTAGCGAAATCTGCCTTTACGTCCGGGAATGCCCTCCCACCGAGGTCGATTGCGGCCATCACCAGCGCGTCGTCCATGGGCACTATCGCGTCGCCCATCCGCTCTATCCCCGCCTTCTTGCCCAGGGCGCGTTCTATTGCCTCGCCCAACGTTATCATCGCGTCTTCTGCTATGTGGTGCTCGAGGTCGCCGCGGGCCTTTAGGTCTAGATCGAAACAGCCGTGCTTGGCGAAGCTCTCCAGCAGGTGATTGAGGAACTTTATTGTCGTGTCGACGTTCGCCTTCCCGCTACCGTCCAGGTTGATCTTGGCACGCACTTCCGTTTCCTTCGTCTTTCGCTCTGCCTTACCTATCCTCATCCTCAGCGACCTCCATCGCTTCTCTTAATTTGAACTTGCGCTCGTATAACGCCATGCCGACGACCAGCCCGGCTGCCCCCGTTTCGCGCGCCGCTTTGACATCTTCCAGCGTACCTACCCCGCCGGATGCGAACACAGGTATCTTCACCGCGCCGACGAGCTCCTTGGTCTCTCGCACGGCAATCCCCCGCATGCGTCCTTCGACATTCACCACTGTGTACAACAACGACCCCACTCCCATCTGTTCGAACTGTCTCGCGAGCTGGGTCGCCGTTTTCGCTGTCTGAGAGCGCCAGCCATAGATGGTCACCTTGCCGGAGCGGGAGTCTAGCGCGACCATGACCCTCGTGCCGCCCACAGCTTTCACGAGTTCCTTGACGAGCTCAGGGCTCTTGACAGCAGCCGTGCCCAATATCACCTTCTCCGCGCCTATCCTCAGGATCTCTTTGGCACGCTCGAGCGTCCTGATGCCGCCGCCCACCTCCACGCAGACCCCGACGTTATCGATCACCTCAGCGACGCTCTTGATGTTGTCGCCCGTGCCCATCGCAGCGTCTAGGTCGATGACATGCAGGTAGCTCGCGCCATCCTCGACCCACTTCTGCGCCTGTTCGACCGGGTCGCCGTACTCCTGCCCGCTCCCGGGTTTGCCCCCGACAAGCTGCACGCATCGCCCTTTCATGATGTCCACGCTCGGTATCACGATCAACTACCGCACCCCGCACCCGTCAAGGCAGCACCCTTTCTATGGGCACCACTAGGATGTCCCTCGCCCCTGCCTGCTTGGCGCGTTTCACGACGTTGTAGACTTCCGCTTCGTCGACCACCGCTTGTATCGCCAGCATAGCTTTCGCCGACTCTACGCGCGAGACCGTTGGCCCAGCCATCCCAGGCATCACTCGTTTGACCGCCTCCAGTTTGTCCTCTGGCACGTTCATCAGCACCAATTTCTTCCCTCTCGCCTTGATCACGCTGCTCACCGCTGTGACGATGTCGTCTATCTTGGCCTTCTTCTCTTTCAGGCTCTTCTTGTTCGCCACTAGTCGCGCAGTGCTTTCCAGTATGGTGTCGATTATCTTCAGTCCGTGTGCACGCAATGTGGTGCCGGTGCTCGTCACGTCTACGATCAAGTCCGCCAATCCTATCAACGGCGATATCTCTGCTGCCCCAGTGATGTCCACTAGCTCTATTTTGATTTTCTTCTTGGCGAAGTACGTCTTGGTTATCTCCGGGAACTCCGTCGCCACCCTCGCTCCGGCCTTTATGTCGCGCGTCGATTTGATGCCTGACTTCTCGCTGGCCGCAACCACCATACGGGTGTACCCGTACGACAGGTCAAGCAGCTCGACGACGTCACTTCCGCTCTCGCACATCAGATCGTAGCCGGTCATGCCCATGTCGGTTGATCCCCTGCCGACGAAATCTGGTATGTCCTCGGCCCGAACGAACACGAGTTCGATCTCCGGGTCGTTAGTCTTGGCGAAAAGCTGTCTTCCGTCCCTGCCAATCACTCCGATCCCAGCGTCCTGCAGCAGCTTTACCGTGGTCTCCTCCAGGTGTCCCTTCGGTACGGCAATTTTCACAATCATTTTTTACCTCCTTTAATTTTTTTCACCGCGGCTAAAAGCTTCTCGTTCTGTTCCGGTTTGCCGATGGTGATCCTTATCCAGCGCGGCCCGGCGCCCTTGAAGTTTTTCAGGTCTCTGACCAGGACCCCCTCGCGCGCTAGGAGATCGCACAGCTTCACCCCGTCCATGCCGAGCGGCGTCGCGTCCGCCATCAAAAAGTTCGCGTCAGATGGCAGCACGCGCAGGCCCAGCTTTGATAGCTCTCTTTGCACGTAAGCGCGTTCCTTACGAATCGCGCCAACGACTTTTCGCAGGTAGGAAATGTCGCCCAGAGCCGCGACGGCCGCGACCTGCGCTACGCGGTTGACGTTGAACGGCGCGCGGATGCTCTCCAAGACTTTGATTAGTTTAGGGTTTCCTACTGC
>CAYMXQ010000009.1:23186-25342 GCA_964394495.1 Hadarchaeota archaeon (SeqCode) | reverse complement strand
GAAGAAATGTGGGCGAGATAATAAAACCATCAGTGTTTGGTGACTATAGCTCCGTCCGCACATTTTTGAGCGGTATTGCTTTTTTAAGCATCACCATTAATTAATGAAAGTGATGGCATGTCAAAACCAGCATGGGTGAAAGGCGGTCCACGCATAGTAAAGCAGATTCCAGGACCAAGGGCGAAAAAGCTAGTCGCGCGTGACGAGCGGGTCATGTCCCCATCTTACACCCGTACCGAGCAGATCGTGGCGGATGAAGGCTGGGGGTGCTATGTGCGGGATGTCGACGGGAACGTCTTGCTCGACCTCTCTTCCGGTATGTTCGTCTTAAACTACGGCTACTCTCACCCGAGACTGATTCGCGTCGTAGAGCAACAACTCAGAAAGCTTACGCACTTCGCGGGGACGGACTTCTACTACGAGGCGCAGGTTGAGCTGGCAGAGCGTCTGGTCAATATCACGCCAGGCAGATTCGCGAAGCATGTTTATTTCGGGAGCAGCGGGGCCGAAGCCGTCGAGGCAGCGTTCAAATGCGTGCGATGGCACACCCGTCGCCCGCGCGTCATCTCGTTCCAAGGGGCCTTCCACGGTCGCACGTATGGGGCCATGAGCCTATCCTCCTCAAATGTCCTGCATCGCCGTTACTTTGCCCCTCTCGTCCCTGGAGTCAGCTTCATGCCATTCCCGGACCCATACCGCCCCCCACTCGGGGATTCCTCGGACTGCAGCGCGAGGTGTATCGATTACATACGACATTCTCTTAAGAGGGATATCCCCGCGGAGGAAGTTGCGGCAGTCATAACAGAGCCGATTCAAGGGACGGCGGGTTACATCGTCCCTCCCCCTGACTTTTACCCGATGTTGAAGGAACTGTGCGAGGAGAACGACTGGATCTTCATAGCCGACGAGATACAGACCGGGCTTGGTCGCTCGGGCAAGATGTTCGCCATCGAGCACTGGAGAGTGACCCCAGACATCGTGTGCGTCGCGAAAGCGTTGGCAGGAGGTATAGCCCCGATAAGCGCGACAATAGCGGACGCTAAGGTCATGGACTGGGAGCCAGGGGCCCATGCTTCTACATTCGGAGGGAACATAATCGCGTGCGTAGCCGCCATCGAGGGTCTGAAGATATTGGACGAGCAGAAGCTGGTGAAACACGCGGCGGAGCTGGGCGAGATGGCGTTGAAGCGTTTGAGGGAGATGGAGGAGAAATCAAAAATTATCGGAGATGTCAGGGGTAAAGGGTTGCTTCTGGCGGTGGAGTTTGTGAAGGATAAGCGTACGAAAAAGCACGCGGTCAAGGAAAGGGACATGCTCGTACAGGAGGCCTTGAACAGAGGACTCATCATCTTCAGGGGTGGGCAGTCGGCGATCAGGATAGCCCCGCCGCTGGTCATAGACAAAAGGGAATTCGAGCTCAGTTTGGACATATTCGAGGAGGCTCTCTGCGGGGTTGAGCGGAAATGCTGATGCTGAAGCCGCACTTCTCGGTCAACTCCGTCGGACATCTGGTGATCGGAGGCGCCGATGCGGTCGAACTCGCCGAGCGCTTCGGCACCCCTCTCTACGTCATGGACGAGCAACGCATACGCGAGAAATACCACCGTTTTCAAAAGGCATTTTCGGAGAAATGGCCGAACGTGCTCGTCTGCTATGCCCTGAAGGCGAACTCCAACCTCGCGATAGTCAAAATTTTGCAGAGCGAGGGTGCAGGCGCGGATGTCAGCTCCGAGAACGAGCTCAGAATCGCCCTCGGAGCGGGGATCCCAGGGAACAAGATCGTGTTCAACAGCAACTACAAGACCACACGAGAGCTCGAGCTGGCCGTCGCAAATGAGGCGCTGATACACGTTGATAACTTACAGGAACTAGGGGCCGTCGAGAGGATAGCCTCGAAGCTGGGTAAACGCGCACGGATTGGCTTCAGGGTGAACCCGGACGTGAAGGCACCGACCCACCCGTACATAGCCACTGGTCTGCGCGATGGCAAGTTCGGCTTCGATGTAGCGAGTGGGCAGGCGTTCGGGGCGTACAGGCAGGCTGCCAAGATGAAGAACGTTGAGGTGGTCGGGATTCATGCGCACATAGGCTCGCAGATACTGGACGCCGCGCCGTTCGAGGAGGAGGCGGAGAAGGTCATGGCGCTGGTCGCGGAG
>CAYMXQ010000009.1:22746-23142 GCA_964394495.1 Hadarchaeota archaeon (SeqCode) | reverse complement strand
TGAAGATACCCATCTCGTTCGTAGACTTTGGCGGCGGCATCGGGATCCCCTACAAACCCGAAGACGCTGAGCTCCAGCCCGTAGACGTTGCTGAGCGCGTGGTGAACGTGGTGAAACGGGTCATCGAGGAGAAAGACCTGTCCAGACCTACATTGGTATTCGAGCCAGGGCGGTACCTTGTGGGAGACGCAGGAGTGCTTCTGGCGCGCGTGGGGTACACCAAGGAGCGGCCGAGTATGCCGACCTGGATAGCCGTGGATGCCGGGATGAACGCACTAATCAGGCCCGCCCTATACGGCGCGTACCACCACATCGAGCTGGCGAACAACATGAACGCGAAGAATGAAACTGTGGTAAATGTAGCCGGGCCACTTTGCGAGTCGGGGGACTTCCTCG
>CAYMXQ010000009.1:8615-22736 GCA_964394495.1 Hadarchaeota archaeon (SeqCode) | reverse complement strand
GGAACAGGACGATCTGGCGGTGATATTCGACGTCGGGGCGGACGGGCTGGCGATGTCGAGCCAGCACACGGCACAGCCACGCCCGGCGATGGTCATCGTCAACGGCGAGAAGGCAGAGGCCGTCCGAAAAAGGGAGACGTTCGACGACCTGACGAGGCTTGATAAGGTCCCAAGGTGGCTTTGATTGAGACGTATCGTCGTGAAATTCGGCGGGACGAGCGTAGGCAATTTGGATCGGGTGCGCTTGGGTGCAAAAGCAGTATACAAAGAGCACCGAAAAGGCGCCCAGGTCGCCGTAGTAGTGTCAGCGATGGGCCATACCACAGACGCGCTGCTCAAGGCCGCGAAGGCAAGCGGGCGCGATGTGAGCAAGAAAGAGCTTGATTTCATCATGGCACTGGGTGAGCGCACGAGCGTCAGGGTTTTCGCATCTGCGCTGCGCGAGCTCGGCGCTGAGGCCAGATTCGTTGACCCGATGCAGAAAGAATGGCCGGTCATTACAGACAGCAACTTCGGAATGGCGAACATCGACTTCGCGGAGACCCGGCGGAGGACGCGGAAACACATACTGCCGCTCATGAAGCGACGGGTGATTCCGGCGATATGCGGCTTCCTTGGGAGAGACAAGGAAGGAAACATAACCACGATTGGGCGCGGCGGGAGCGACATAACGGGTTTCCTGATGGGTAAGTGTCTGGGCGCTGACGAAGTGATAATAGTCACGGATGTCGAGGGCGTGATGACAGCAGATCCGAACAAAGTACCTGCTGCGAGGGTGCTCAAGACCATCGCGGTGGAGGAGATGCGTGACCTGGCGAGGTTCGGCGCCCAGGTGATGCACCCGCGGGCCATGAGCTACAAGGACCCGGCCATAAAGGCGAGGGTTATACATTTCAGGCGCGGTAATTTATCGTCTGGTGGGACCACAATAATCGGGCCGAGCGAGGGTGAGTTCGTGGGAGTAAGATTGTACGGGAAGCCACTGGCTATGCTTACTGTCGTGGGCGAGCGAATGCAGACCACGTCGGGTATACTGGTGAGGGCGTCGGCTCCGCTCAGCAGGGCAGGGATAAACATATTCGGCGTCTCGATAGGTCCAAGGTCTTTCTCGATCTACGTGGCGGAGCATGACACTAAAAAGGCGCTCCATCTCCTGCACAAGACTTTGATTGGAGGTAAGCTGATGAAATCCGTGACAAGCGAGGGTGGCTTGGCTATGATAACCGCCGAGAGCGAGAAGTTCATATACACTCCAGGTGTGATAGCAAAACTCACAGAACCTCTAGCGAAAGCGAGGGTGAACATCGTCGAGATCCTCTCAAGCAGGGCCTCCATAAGCTTCTTCGTGAGCTGGGATGACAGAAATTCGGCCCTCGTGCTGTTCAGGCAGGCCATGAAAGGAATGGGTGGATGAGCTTGTTCGAGGGAGCATATACGGCGATGGTGACGCCGTTCGATAAAAACGGCAAGGTAGATGAGGAAGGCCTCCGCGCGAACGTGGAATTCCAGATTAAAAAAGGCATAGACGGCTTGGTCCCAGTTGGCACTACAGGCGAGTGTTCGACGCTTTCCTACGAGGAGCACAACCGCGTCATAGAAATAGTGGTCGATGCTGCGAAAGGCAAAGTCCCTGTAGTCGCGGGGACTGGTAGCAACAGCACTTGGGAGGCCGTAATGCTGACCAAACACGCGAAAGAGGTCGGGGCGGATGGAGCCCTGCTGGTCGTCCCGTATTACAACAAGCCGACGCAGGCCGGCCTATACGCGCACTTCAAGAAGCTCGCTGAAGAGGTTGATCTCCCACAAATAATTTACAACATCCCCTCGCGCACCGGGGTCAACATGCTGCCGGAGACCATGGCGAAGATGGCTAAGCTGGAAAACATAGTCGGCGTGAAAGAGGCGACCGGGGACATGAAGCAGGTAGCCAAGATTATCAAGCTGACTAGGGGCGAGAATTTCATGGTTACATCCGGAAACGACTCGGACACGATTCCGATAATGAAGCTCGGCGGCGTGGGCGTCATCTCGGTCGCGTCAAACGTCGTGCCTGACAAGGTGGCCGAGGTGGTGGATTCCTTCCGCTCGGGCGACGTGAAAATGGCAGAGAAAATTGACAGAGGACTGGCGCCCCTTTACACGGCGCTGTTCATCGAGACCAACCCAAGTCCAGTGAAAACTGCGATGAACTGGATGGGGATGGCGGCTGGAGGGCTCAGGCTGCCGCTTGTGGAGATGGAGCCCGAGAACCAGGAGAAACTGCGCAAAGTTTTAGTCGGCATGAAGTTAATATAGAGTCAAAGCTGAGAACAGCGGGCCCAACAAAAGTGCGGGCACCAAAAAGCAATAACACGATTTCAGATTTTAAACCCGTCCCTCATTTAATTTTTGTTAAAAAATAGTATTTGGTCTTGATTCTAAAACCAGTTTCAATAAACTATTATAGGCCATTAAGCCAATTTAAATTGCCGTGGAGTAAATGCCAAGCAAGCATTTGATTGCTGTCGTGTTTACGGTCGCCATTTGTTTTGGCGCTTTAGTATTTTATGTTTGGCAAGGCTGGCAGGCACAAACGGGAGAAAATGTGGATTTGAGCTTCAAAACAATTATGATAGGTAATGATGGCAAGTATGAAAATCATAAGTACATAGTTATCGAAAACTCAGAAGAGTGGGGGGGAATTTGGTCCTCGGCAATGTTTATGGGTCCTTCGCCACCGGAAATTGACTTTTCTACCCATATAGTCATTGCCGTGTTCATGGGTGTACAGCCACCCACCGGTCAAATATTGATTGAGCGAATAACGAATATGGAGAATGAACTCATCGTCAATATTGAGGAAACTTATCCTGGGAGGGGCGTAGGCGTCCTAGCGGTGGCTACTTATCCTCACCATATTATCAAGATCGAGCGCGTGGGAAAACTAATAGTGTTCGAAGTTCAACAGTTTCAATACCACTGGTCCGACGAAAATTGGAACTACTATGATGAACCTGTCTACGAGCTTGTAGGAGAATACCGCATTGAGCCTAGCAGCGGTCCTCCAGAAGCTTGGATTTAAAAAGTCAGGGGGATGATTACAATTTTTGTGGATTTTGACAGGCTGGCTATAAGGTCTCTAACTTTGCTGATAGTTGTGTTAATTGTGAACGTTGGAGTAATTCCTAGTTCAGGATCATCCTCACCAAGCAGGCAAGTATTTCGCATTGGCTCCAATGATGATGGAATAGAAACTAAAATCAGCGCCGCATTGTTACAGGGGCTAGTAGAACTAGAAACTGACGATAAAGTTGTGATTTTTGTTAAACTACCGGGAGCAGACACGCGAGGGGTTGCGAGAGGAAGAATTGTTGGCGCGTTGAAAGAGCATAAGATGAAGACCCAATTTCCTGTGATAGAATTTCTGATGGCGAATGGAGCAAGGATAATTAATACTTTTTGGATAAACAACAGCATACTTGCCGAGTGCCCCGTGGAAACTGTTTACCGTGTGGCGTCGCTAGAGGAAGTTGAAAGTATTTATCCAAACACTAGAGGTAGCGTGGATGTTAATTCTTTCGGTATCGTAAAGAGTTTGCACGTTAGTGCCTCCGTGTCTGAAAACAGCCATACTTGGGGTCTTGCAAGGATACGCGCGCCAGAAGTTTGGGAGAATTTGGGAATAACCGGATCTGGTGTACGAGTCGCAGTACTGGATACAGGTGTCGATATAACACACCAAGACCTTGCGGGCAAGATGTGGACAGATAATGCATTAGACTCAACTTATCCTGGAGGGTGGATCGAATTTGACGAGAACGGCCAAGTCGTGGAAAATTCAACACCACATGATTTATGGTGGCATGGAACGCATGTTTCAGGTACCATTCTAGGAGATAACGTGAGTGGCGTAGCAATAGGCGTCGCTCCTGATAGTTGGTTAATGCATGCCGCCATCGCAGATTCAAATGGGGTTGTGACTGTGGCCAGCGTGCTGGCTGGAATGGAATGGGCGATGCGTCCTCATGATCAATACGGCAATCCGGCAGGAGAAGCAGCAAATGTCGTGAACATGTCCTTCGGCATTGGAGGTCAGATAGAGAATTTTAGAGAGGCTATCGGGAATCTAAAGGCGGCTGGGATAGTGCCCGTTGCGAGCGTCGGCAATATGGGAGTAGGAGAAGGAACCGTGCGTTGCCCAGGTAACGTGTATGAAGCATTTGGAATTAGTGCAACTGACAATGCGGATGGAGTTTGGGAATACAGTAGTGGAGAGACCGTAAACTGGCCAGGTTCAGATCCTGAAACATACATAAAGCCCGACTTTAGCGCTCCTGGAACCCATGTTTATTCTTCAATGCCAGATAATACGTATGCTGAGAATGAGGGCACATCTATGGCAGCCCCCCATGTGACTGGAACGGTCGCGTTGATACTGCAGGCGAATCCGGATCTGACAGTTGACAATGTGTACGAAATATTAAAGCTAGCTGCTGATGATCTGGGTGATCCCGGCCAGGACAATAGATACGGTTGGGGTATCATAGATGCTTATGATGCAGTGACCTACGCTATTTGGAAAACCACGACCCAAGCGGATTTCAAAGCATGCGCCCTTGTCGACGTTGATGCAGATGCCAGCCCTGGCGATGTCGTATTACCCCTGAATGAGTTTGTTGTCGACGAAAATACGCTGGCGCTCTGGCATTTCGACGAAGGTTCGGGCACCACGGTTTACGATGAAAGTCCAAACAACAATAACGGTTCAACCATCCTTGGCCCTCTATGGTCCACTGGTAAGTTTGACAATGCTCTGAGTTACGATAATGACGATTGGGTTGAGGCCCCAAACTCGGAGAGCCTGAACGCTACAAATCTAACGGTCGAAGCTTGGGTCTACGCTAGAAGTTTTGCCGCGGGTGGTCCTCCGGATTGGGCGAAGGTCATCGTCGCTAAGGGTTGGGAACATAATGATGGGTTCTATGCCCTCCAAGTAGACGGCGGAAAACCGCAGGCCGTAGTGATAATAGATAACACAAAGCACCATGCGACCTCCCAGACACAATTGGAGCTGAATCGGTGGTACTTCCTTGCCATGACTTACGACGGCGACAACCTTGCGGTGTATGTGGACGGTGAACTAAAAAATCGTGGCACTGGTATTGGGAAGGAGCTACCCACTAACGACAATAATCTCACCATAGGGAGGCAGTACAGCATATACGGAACCGCGCAATACTTTTGGGATGGACTGATTGACGAGGTGAGAATTGAGAACCGCGCCCTGAGTGAAAGCGAGATAGCATCGGATAACCTAGCAGGTGAACTTACCGTCGATGCAAACACGATGGCGCTCTGGCACTTCAACGAGGGTTCGGGTATTTGGGCCCATGATTCGAGCCCCAATAATAATGATGGGGGACTACACGGTGCACGTTGGACAAATGGGAGATTCGTAGGGGGAAGTGCCCCGGATTTCAATGGCATCAACGGGACCATTTGGATCCCGGATTCCTCTAGTCTGAGCCCGGCGGATGGTCTGCAGGAGCTGGGCGTCGAGTTCTGGTATTACCCGAGGAGTTCTCAAGTTGCGATAATTGTGGGTAAGTTCAACTACAACAATGTCCAGGGTTGGTTCGTCAAGTCCGAGCCGGCGAACGACCCTAACAAGTTCAAGTTCGTAGGATGGGTAGGAGGTGGCTTGGACGACAACTCGAAGGGCATAGCTGTGGACGACGCCGCCCCTCTGAATCAGTGGGCCCACATGGCTTTGACCTACGATGGAGCGAACATCCGCGCGTACGTGAACGGTGAGGAAAGAAGCGCTAGCTATTTTTGGGAACCTCACGGGACCTTCGGAGGAGGTCCGATCGAGAGCACCATTGATGCTCTATACGTCGGTTCGGATCACGGTGGCTGGGATTGGGTTGATGGTGTGATAGATGAGGTTAGGATCGAGAATAGGGTCTTGACTCCAGCAGAAATAGCGGCGCATGCTGAGGCTTACCCCCAGCACCTCGGCTTGGTGATAACCGAGTCAAATTACCATGATACCGGTCTGGATAGCCCAGGCTGGGGAAAAATCTCGTGGAGCGAGACCATCACCGAGAATACAGATATTGAACTTTATGTTGCCACCTCTGAGAACGCAGCTGTGGACAGTGCCACAGCGGCCCTTTGGCATTTCGATGAAAACATGCTTTCGAAAGCTTTCGATTCGACCTCCAATCACAACGATGGGACGATCAGCGGCGCCACATGGTCAGAAGGCAGGTTCAGCAGGGGTCTGAGTTTCGACAATCTGGACAACGTCGAAGTGCCAGATTCCTCCAGCTTGGATATCTCCGGGACCCAGCTGACCCTAGAGGCATGGGTTTATCCGAGGAGTTTCCCAGCTGGAGACCCAGACTGGGCAGATACCTTAATCGCGAAGGGCAACGATGGACAAATAGGATTTTACGCCTTGTTCATCAACGTCGATCGACAGGCGGAATTTCAGATCAGGGATAACAACAACGTTAAGACGATCGTGAAATCGTCGACCGTCCTGAACGCGAACACATGGTATCACATCGTTGGAACCTACGATGGGGGCAAGATGAGGATATATATAAACGGCCAACCTGATGGTGAAGAAAATCTGAACACCCCAATAGGATCCAACGACTCCAACCTCTACTTTGGGATGCATCCCCTCAGTGGCTGGGAGTATCGGTTTGACGGCGTGCTCGATGAGACCCGAATTTCGAACGTGGCCCGAACGAGCGGAGAGATACTAGCGCGATATGAGAACAGTGCGACTTACGCATGGGACAACTGGACGGGGCCCTACACCATTAGTTCTGGGGAAAACATCACGTCAGCATCGAAGCGCTACGTCAAGTGGAAGGCAGTTTTATCCTCAATCGACGGCCTGAATACCCCAGTCCTGCACGATGTGACGGTCAATTGGTATTAAGCCGGGACGGGTGCAAAAAGTAGTTGGCTTCTAAAGCTGAGAATTTCATTGAGGTATCTCTATGATTCGAGTTGCCGTGTGCGGTGCGTGCGGGCGGATGGGAAGGCTCATCGTGCACCAGATTTCCAGACAGAACGACATGAAATTGGTCGCGGCCGTTGATGCTCCCGGAACTCCAGATGCCGGAAAAGATGCGGGGGAGCTGGCCAGCGTGGGCAGATTGGGCGTGGAAATCGTCGGCGCGGACGAATTGGTAGGGGAGCTGAGGAAGTCGATGCCCGATGTGCTAGTGGATTTCACAAACGCTGTCTCCGCCATCCAGAACATCAAAACTGCCGCGGAGGCTAGCGTAGCTGTCGTCGTCGGCACGACTGGGTTCTCGCCAGATCAGCGGAGGGAAATCGAGAGGACGATCAAAGGAGGGAGGATTCGGGCGGTAATCTCATCGAACATGTCAGTGGGGGTGAACGTCTTCTTCAAATCCGTTGAGGAGACGGCGAAGATGCTAGGTAGAGACTACGACGTGGAGATCGTCGAGGTCCATCACGTGCACAAGAAGGACGCCCCGAGCGGGACGGCAAAGAACGCAGCGCAGATCGTAGCGAAAGCCTTGGGCAAGAGCGAGGAAAGTATACGGATCAAATCGATTAGGGAGGGCGAGGTAGTCGGAGACCATACCGTGATATTTTCTGCCCCCGAGGAGCGGATTGAAATCATCCACAGGGCCAAGAGCCGCGAGACTTTTGCAGCGGGAGCGATGAAGGCGGTTCGCTACGTTGTTAAGAAAGGTAAGCCCGGCGTCGTGCAGGACATGCAGGATGTCCTAGGTTTATAGTGGAACACATACCTTTAATGAAGTCAGGGAACCTTGACTGACATGAAAAAACTCATTGGCCTAATTACTGCTTTTTAAGTCTTCCGAGTTTCCATTTTTTATTTGTTTCCTCCACCACTTGTTTGAAGCTTTTGCTAGGAACGCGTCTGGGACGTGGCTCTTATTAACTTTCGCGAGCAGCTGCCTATTAATAGCGCGCGTTCTGCCCGCTTCTTCTCCAGCGCGTTTCACCTGATTCAAGAAACCCTTTACCATAAATCGTGGTGCTTCTCTAAGGAATTCCCCGCCAGTCCTTGTTATGGCGCCTATGTATTCCATGCGGCCCATCTTCGCGAGGCCCATGACTGTTAGTATGAGGGGATCAAAGTTTGCCTTGTCAGGAAAACCGCATACTGAGATAACTAACACTTTAATGTTGTAGTTAAACCTTTTCGGATGTACGTACCTGTTTTTCTCTTTTTCTTGGAATGGCTGCACTAAAGGTATTAGTCTTTCTGTGAATGCTTTCATGTAGGAGGTCATTGTGTTAGTGTATATGGGTGTAGCCAGCACTAACATGTCTGTTTTCTTCACTTTTTCGAGTAGTGGTGCCATATCATCTTTTATCACACACTTTCCTAGTGTCTTGATCCAGCAAGCATAACAGCCCCCACAGTTCTTTATGTTCTTCTTTACTAGGTATACGCATTCTGTTTTTGCTCCTGCTTCCTTCGCCCCTTCTAGGAACTTTTGTAGCACTATGTCTGTTACTCCCTTGTCTGCCCGTGGACTACCGTTTACAGCTAGAATATACATACTGGCACTTCACCCACTAAGTTTGGTTAGATTACTGTACTGAATAGACTACTCTTTTCTCAAAGAAGATGGTTTTTCTAGTTTATGAAAAGGACATGCACGCCCGGTCCTGCAGAATCGACATTTTTCGGGTTTCGGAGGGCTCGGGAGCGGCCCGACCATGTGCCCGTATTTCCGGCGGGGCAATCAGAACACCTGCAGAGTCATATATACTTAAACGATAAAAGATTGCAGCTTCAAGAAAAGATGGTGGCTAAATGGCAAAAATTCCAGTCGTGATACTCGGGGCGACAGGCGAGGTTGGGCAGAAGTTCGTGTTCAACCTTCAGAAACACCCCTGGTTCGAGATAACGGCGTTGTACGCGTCGGAGAGGTCGGCGGGTAAGACGTATGCAGATGCTCTGGATTATGGGAAAGAGACCTCGAGATGGTTTTGCAGCGGGAAGCCGGACGAAAAAATTCTCGGCATGACTGTTCATGACGTAGATAACGTCCGTACTGGGGAGTGTTCGCTGTTCTTCTCGGCGCTGCCATCCGAGGCGGCGCTCGAGGTTGAGGGGAAGATAGCGAGGGAAAAACCGGTGGTCAGCACGGCCTCCGCATACCGCTACTTCGAGGACAGCTTCACGTATCTCCCGGGTGTCAACGAATCCCATGCGCAGATGATCGAGATCCAGCAGATGAGGCGAGGTTGGAAAGGGTTCATCGTTCCTCAACCTAACTGCACTACCATCGGCCTAGTGATGTCGCTGAGGCCCCTGTGCGCTGAGTTCGGTCTGGAGCGCGTGACGATGGCCTCGATGCAATCAGTGTCTGGCGCGGGGTACGACGCGGTCAGGAACTGGGCCAAACAACGGAAGACAGTAGGGCCAGAACTTCCGGGCGGCATCAAAAAGTTCTCCAAGGGCATGTTCGAGGGGAACGTCATTCCGTACATACAATCGGAGGAAGACAAAGTCAAAAAAGAGACGGTGACGCTCCTCGGGGACTTCATCGGCGGTAGGATAAGGCCCGCGGATTTCAAGATAGGATGCAAGTGCAATCGCGTGCCTGTTTTCGATGGCCACACGGAGTCCGTTTTCATCGAAACAGTGAAGGTGTGCGAGGTCGCCGAGATTAAAAGAGTCTGGAGGAACTATCGGGGCGAGCCGCAGAGGTTGAGGCTTCCGTCCGCACCGAAGAGACCCATAGTCGTCATGAACAGTATCGACAGGCCGCAGCCCAGGTTCGATTCAAGCTTGAAGGGAGGGATGGTAGCGGCGGTCGGCGGGATAGAGAAGAACGCTTTCGACCACGGTGTACAGTACACGGTGCTCTCCCACAACACGGAGCTAGGCGCGGCCAAGGGTGCTGTGCTGGCGGCCGAGTACCTCTACAAGGTCGGCAGGATAAAATAAGCCCCACTTCACCTCATTTTGACGCCCATCTTTCTAAGTGACCTAGACATCTCGCGTATCAGCTTGCGCTCGCGGATCTTCGTGTGCCCAAGTATCGCGAAGGTCACGACCGTGCCGATGGCATATATCAGCCAGGGGTTTGGCACAAATTCGACGGCTTCTGCGAACACGAACGTCCAGAATAGGCTTGATGTGACAGCGCCCACGGCAACAGATGCCACTATCGTCTCCTTTTTTATATCCAGTAGGAAGGCGGCCAACGCAGCCCAAGAGACCCCGAACAGAAACGTGAACCCGACGACGCCTAGGCCGAAGCCCCACTGGCCTACTCGACGCTCGAACTCGTCGATTTTACTCTTGGCGGCAGCCCTGAATCTCTTTGACCTCTCCCCACCGTATTTCACGAATTTGGTCACGAAGTGGTCCTCATATCGCAAGCTGTACTTGAGGAGTTCGATTATCCCGAACCAAACGGGCACCAGAGCCAGGTGAATTGCGCTGACGGCTATGGCCGTTTCAAGGGTGGGGACCCCTTGGGTGAACGCGAAGGATACTCCGCCCGCTGGCCCCAGTGAGAAGGTTATCAGGATAAGCCAGAGCGGTGTCAGCATTTTGTCACCAGTCTACTCTTTACAGTTAGAGGATAAAATTGGTCCCATGCGAAGCAATATAAGCAAAGTGGTGGTCATGAAGACTGACAGATTACAGATTGTTTTCATTTTTGGGACACTATGGGCTTAGACAAAAGGATAGTACGAATTTGGTTGTCATAAGAAGTGGTAAATCGATTTCTGCCACGTTTCAGAATGGTTAAGATTTCTGAGATTTTTTCTTTTTTCTCTCTGTTGACAATCAAATTTAGTTGCGGGAGTAACCATCTGAGAGTATTTGATGAATAACGAAGTTCCCAGCTCTTTCCATTTTTACATACCCAGCTACCCTTCCCTATGATTTGCTCTACCTTTTCTAAGAGTTCCCTTGAATTATTAGCAATAGAAAGTCTCACGTGCCAGTGTTTCCACTTTTTCTGTTGTAAACTTTCATAGGCATATAAACAGCCTTCTCCATCTATGATTCCTTCTATGAATCCCCGTTCGTACTCGGTTAGTTTTTTCATTCCCGCACCAGTTAAAAAATGGAGATTTTTCGTTAAGCCGCTTTGGGAGAGAGGGCACCGAATTAAATTTATAAACTATTTAAAGCTCTCCAAACGTTGTTGAATCTCGTCAATTATCCTGTTGTTTGGCGCTTTTTTCGATTTTTAAGTAGAAAACCAAAAACAATTTGGCTACGAGAGGTAGCGGGGGGTGGAAATTCAGAAAGAGGCTTCACGCCGCTTTCTCTTGAACCACCGACCTCCGGGTTATGAGCCCGGCGGGCACTCCATGCTGCCCTACCCCGCTGCTGGTAGTTTCCTCGCTACCACTAGGAGGCTTCTGTTCCCCAGGCTTTAAGATTTTGCGCAGCATCCCGCCCAGCATCGCGCCGACACCCACGATCGTGATCATGAAAAAGACGTCCACCAGCGTGCTTACGTAGAGCCAGAACAAGAGATCCTCGTGTACGACCACGCGGCCCAGGTTTTGCGCCCACATAGTCAGGGTCCATGAGACGCTGCGTACGACGAGCAATGATATGTTAGTTATGACGAAGCTAGTCTCTATCAAAACTGCGTTAATGGCGCCACCGCGGAAATGTACCCAACCCCCGCTGACCTCGCGCGCGAGGAAGAACCCAGTAACCAATCCACCCATTAGAAAAGCAAAGATCCCGGCGCCAAAGAGAATGGTACAGAGTCCTCCAAAGATTAAGCCATAAACCACCGGGCGGAGGTAACGCTTTCGGTCGACTCCCCTTGACAGCACAATTAGCAAAACCCCTACCACTGCGGCCGCAAATGTACCATATGCTAGGATAAGCGCTGTGTCGTCCATCGCCATCACTTCGATATTGGTGTTAATAAAACGCTTCAATAAGGGACTGTTGGATGGTGGGCCCGGAGGGATTCGAACCCTCGACCTTCCGGTTATCAGCCGAACGCGCTAGCCATGCTGCGCCACGGGCCCTGAAGCCAGTTTTACGTGTAGGATGTTTTAACTTTACTGAATATCTAGAAAAGTGTGTGGAGATACAGGTAGGTGATTAAGATGCCGAGAATTGCAGTGCTGGATCAGGAGCTGTGTCAACCGAAGCGGTGCTCGCTCGAGTGCCACCGCTACTGCCCCGGCGTTCGGACCGGAGACGAGACGATAGTAATCGACGAGCGCACGAGTAAGCCGACGATATCGGAGGAGTTCTGCAGCGGTTGCGGGATCTGCATTAACAAGTGTCCCTCCCACGCGATTTCGATCATCAACCTGCCGCGGGAGCTGGAGGGGCGCTGCATTCACCGCCACGGCCCAAACGGGTTTGCTCTGTACGAGTTACCGATTCCACGGGCAAGGAGCGTGATAGGGCTGGTGGGTCAGAACGGCGTGGGGAAGACCACAGCCTTGGACATACTGTCAGGGCGAATTAAACCCAACCTCGGCATGGACGACCCAGCTAAGCCCGGACAGTTAAATGAGTTCTTCAAGGGGTCGGAGCTGCAGGCTCACTTCAAGAGGATCGAGCGAGTCAGGATGGTCTACAAACCCCAGTCCGTTGACGCTCTTCCCAAGGCCGTGAAGGGCAAGGTCAGCGCCCTCCTGAAAAAGGCCGATGAAAGGCAAGTCGCGGAGGAATTGACATCGGCGCTTGGCCTGGGGGAGATTCTGGACCGAGATGTGAAGCTGCTGAGCGGTGGGGAGATGCAGCGTCTGGCGATAGCGGCCGTAGCCGCCCGGGAGGCGGATATCTACTACTTCGACGAGCCGAGTTCACACCTAGACGTATACCAACGTCTCAATGCGGCGCGCGCAATCAGGGTGCTGGCGGAGGCAGGAAAGGCCGTGATCGTGGTCGAGCACGACCTCGCTATGCTCGATTACATGTGCGACCAAGTGCACGTTATGTACGGCCAGCCCAGGGCTTACGGTGTCGTCTCATCACCGCAGGGGGTGAGGGTCGGGATAAACGTCTTCCTGGACGGGTACCTGAAAGCGGAGAACGTTAGGTTCAGGAAAGAGCCGATAAAGTTCGAGGTCAAGCCACCGTCGAAGGCACGTGCGGCCGGTCACGAGCTACTCAACTACCAGGACTTCAAAAAGTCGTTCAAGGATTTCAAGCTGGAAGTCACAGCAGGAACTGTTTACGCAGGCGAGGTTATCGGTGTTGTCGGCCCTAACGCGATAGGTAAGACGACGTTTGTCAAAATATTGGCGGGAGAGTTAGACCCAACGGTCGGAAAGCTCAAATCCAAATTCACGATCTCCCACAAGCCTCAGTACCTGAATGGAGATTTCGATGGTACCGTCGAGGCATGGCTTCACTCGATAGTGGGGAAGTTTGACCCTGCATTCGACCCTGAGGTTTTGCAACCCCTTGAGGTCAGCCCGCTACTAGAGAGAAACCTGAAAGAGTTGAGCGGGGGTGAGCTCCAGCGCGCCACGATCGCCGCATGCTTGGGGCGTCCCGCTGACCTCTACCTGCTGGACGAGCCGAGCGCCTACCTGGACGTCGAACAGCGCCTCCAGACGGCCAGGGTGATACGGCGCGTGATAGAGAAGCGCGAGGCAGCCGCGTTGGTCGTTGATCATGACGTGCTGAGCGTGGATTTCATATCGGACCGCCTGCTTGTGTTCGTAGGTGAGCCGAGCCGAGCTGGCAGGACATACGGTCCGCTGGATATGCGCGAGGGGATGAACCTCTTCCTGCATGAGGTGGGGGTCACGTTCAGACGCGACCCGCAGACCGGTAGACCTCGGGCGAACAAACCTGGCAGCGCCCTCGATCGTGAGCAGCGTGAACGAGGAGAGTATTACTACATTTCTTAAATGTGAGGTGGGTAAATTTTACAGGCATCGGGGTCGTGGTTGGTAAATCCTTTATGGTAATCGACTCAGTTTAATGGTGGTGGGGCAACATGGGCGTTTCAGAAGACATACAGTGGCTAAAAGAGGACGAGCAGGGCCTCGGGAAGATCTTTCTGTTGATAGCCGAAAACGTTGTGGTTACGGCAGATGGAAGGGCTATTGGTGTGGAGCTCCGAAAAATCAAGGAACTGTACGGCTCTGAGG
>CAYMXQ010000009.1:2035-8605 GCA_964394495.1 Hadarchaeota archaeon (SeqCode) | reverse complement strand
TTTGGTGTGGGGATGCGATGGGGGTTTCGGAGGATCTCAACTGGCTTAAGGAAGATAAGGAAGGAGTTGGGAAGGTCTTCCTGCTCATCACCAACAAGGAGAGCGCAAGGGTCCGAGAACTCTACGAACTTTTCGGCGTCGAGGACTGGTGGCCGGTGAAGGCATATGTACGCGCCCTGAAAGACAGGGGTTTGATAGCCGAGGATGAAAACGGGTATAAGCTCACCGAAGATGGAAAGAAAGTTAGAGAAGGATTCAAGGCCATAGAGTACGTTCGCCAAGTGATCTAGACCGAAACGTCTGAGACGTTCCCGCCTTTTAACAGAATTAGCTTGTGTTTGGGGTTCGAGCCGCCCTCTGATAACTCTTCAGCGTCCTCCAGCAGCATGTTCATGTACTCGTCGTACTGCGTCAGTTTGCCCTTGAACTTGCGTCCGTCCTTCACGCTGACCACTACAACAGCGTTCAGGAAATTTTCAAGCCCGACCTTCGCCCCTTGTCCGGATTCTTGCGTCTCGTTTTCCATCCCTAGCCACCGAGTAGCTTTGTAATCAACAGGCTAAAATACTAACCTCACTCTCAATTGGCCCGCCCGAGGGGATTTTTTTCGGTGCCCATCTCAAAAACGGAAAAAAGCCGCAAAAAACACCCGTTAAAAGGCGGTTTAGTTAAGCCTAGGCGCATTTAAATACTATAAATATTTTTTTCGGGGACCTCTCTCCCTCAAAGTCGCTTAAGGTGGACAGACAGAGTGTCGAGTGAAAGGTGCAAAAATAAAAAATGGGGTGGTTTACGTGGCGGATTTGGAAGAAAATGGGGTAGTTCGCGTGGCGGATTTGGAAGAACTTGATGGTGTTGGGCCGGCGGTGGCGGAGAAGCTGCGTTCGTCCGGTTTCGATTCGATCGAGAGTTTGGCCGTGGCAACGACGGGAGAGCTGATGGAGTCCGCTGAGATCGGGATGAGGGTGGCCGTGAAAATAATCAACTCTGCTCGCGAGGCGGCGAACATGGGCTACGAGCGCGCGAGCGAGGTACTGGAGCGACGAAAAAATCTCGGGCACATATCGACCGGGAGCTCTACGCTTGACAAGATAATCGGCGGAGGCGTAGAAACTCAAGGACTGACTGAGGTTTACGGGGAATTCGGGACTGGGAAATCCAATATCTCCCACCAGCTCTGCGTCAACGTCCAGTTGCCGCCCGAGCAGGGTGGACTCAGTGGAAAAGTGGTTTACATAGACACGGAGAACACGTTCAGGCCGGAGCGGATAACGCAGATGGCCAAGGCAATGGGGCTCGACCCAAAAAGCGTTCTTGACAACATCTACATAGCTAGGGCCCATACCACAGACCATCAGATGTTGCTGGCGGAGAAGGCCGCAGAGATGGCGAAGAACGATGGGGTCAAGCTTGTCGTAATCGACTCGCTGACAGCTCTGTTCAGGGTAGAGTACTGCGGGCGTGGAACGCTCGCTGAGCGGCAGCAGAAGCTGGGACGCCACCTCGCTGCACTACACAAGCTGTCCGAGCTGAACGACTTGGCAGTTTTTGTCACGAACCAGGTGATGGCCAGGCCGGACGTTTTCTTCGGTGACCCAACCCGACCCGTTGGTGGGCACGTTCTTGGACACTCGGTTACGGCGCGCATCTACCTGCGAAAGAGCAAGGCAAACACCCGGACGGCCCATCTGGTAGATCACCCAGGGTTACCGCCGGAGAGCGCAACGTTCCAGATAGCCGAAGCAGGCATCAGGGACTAAAAGTCATCATGAGCAGCGCTGCCGTGAATGAAATGGCAGACGCGAACAGGAAAGCAGCCCACAGACCAGCAACCTGCCAAAGAGCACCAGCGATCAGGCTCGCCGGTAGCAAAGCCAATCCTGTGGCAGTGTTGAATGCCCCCATCGCCGTCCCGCGGAGTTGTGTAGCGGCAAGATCGGCGACGTAAGCTCGTTGCGTTCCTTCCACCATACCCATGAAAACCCCGTAGAGTATGAACAACGGCAGCATTAGCCATGCATCGGTC
Organism: Hadarchaeota archaeon (SeqCode); assembly: GCA_964394495.1. GTDB lineage: Archaea > Hadarchaeota > Hadarchaeia > Hadarchaeales > Hadarchaeaceae > B75-G9. The sequence goes on along the minus strand of CAYMXQ010000009.1, from coordinate 6,579 downwards.
GCCAGAGCTAGTCCTAAAGACGTGACGCCGAAAATGGAGTAGCCAACTATGATAATGGGGCGCCTACCCACGCGGTCGGAGAGGACTCCGGCAGGGAGCGAAACCGATGCGTAGACAATATTGTAAAGCGCGTAGAGGAGCACCGCCTGCCCGGCCCCGAGCCCGAGCTCGACGGCTTTTAGGATCAAGAACCCGTAGCTCAGGTTAGCTATGGAGAACAGTGTGACGATTGCCAAGTAACGCCTTAATGCGGGAGTGAGCGAGCCTAGTCCAGCCATCAGGGACAACTTTGTGGGTTTCTTTCTCACCTCGTGGACGAACAGCACTAGCACGATGACCGACAGCACTGCCGGAATAGAGGCGAGAAGGAATATGTCTCTGATTCCGAGGAAGAGCATCAGAAGAAACGCAAATAGCGGGCCCAATATCGCGCCTACCGTATCTAGGGTGCGATGAAGTCCGAACGCTTTCCCCCTTACGTTGGGTGTGCTCGAGTCCGCGATTAGGGCGTCCCGAGGTGAACTCCGGATCCCTTTCCCCATCCGATCCGTGAACCGTACTCCCAGAGCATGGCTCCAATTGTTTGCGAGCGCGAGGAAGGGTTTGGCGATGGTGGAAAGCCAGTATCCGCCCACGATGAGTGGTTTTCTCCTGCCGATGCGGTCAGACCACCATCCTGAGAATACCTTTAACAGACTCGCCGTGCTCCCCGCCAGCCCCTCAATGAGACCGTACGCAATAGGAGTGGCACCGAGGACCTGAACGGCGAATATGGGAAAGAGCGGCAATACCATCTCGGAGCTGATGTCGGTGAGCATGCTGGCTATACCAAGAACGATGACGTTGAGACCTAAGCCGAAGAGCAAGCCACGTTTTCTCAATATTCCGGCCTCGTTCACTGTTTATCGACAAATGTAAATAACTTGCCAGGCGGAGTGGCATGAGGTGAGCGAGTGCCTGTGGTCACCATCGAGATGTTGGAAGGGCGTACGATCAAGCAGAAGCGTGAGCTGGTTAGGACCGTAACATCTGCAGTAGCCAAAGCCGTAGGGTGCCTTAAGGAGGATGTCTCGATAATAATCCGCGACATGCCGAGGACCAACTGGGCAACCGGCGGAGAGCTGTCTTCCGATAAACTCCCAGGAAAATAGCCTAAGAGCCCACGAATATTGGACGCATCGAGAGCATCTTGGGCAGGGCCAGCGGCCTGAACGGCATCCCCTCTGTCTTCTTCGCGATCTCGGCGGTGAGTTCCTTCACCGTCATCTTTCTGAGCGCCTTCTTGCCCCTGACCCTCACGGGGAGTTTTTTCTTTTTCAGTTCTTTATCACCGAGCACAACGACGAAATTGGTCCACTCGCGCTCCGCGTCCCGCACCTTCTTCGACACCGTTTCGGACCTGTCGTCTATGTCCACTCTCACACATGCTTTCTCCAGCGCGCCCGCCATCTTTTCGCAGGCTTTGACGTGCCGGTCAGCGAGTGGGATGAGCCTGACTTGAGTCGGCGAGATCCAGAGGGGCAAGCTCGGAGCCTTCCCAGCCTTCTGCGCCTTGGCCGCCTCCTCCAACAGGGCGTACATCCACCTCTCGATCGAACCCATGGACGAGTGCAGGATTATACAGCCTTTCTTCTCCCCCTTCTCGTCCACGTACCTGATCCCATATCGCTCGGAGTCCTCCATGTCCAGCTGCACGGTGGCGAGCTGGGCGTTCCCCCCTACGGAATCTATCACCTGGAACTCGTGCTTTAGGACCCAGTAGTGCTTGCGCTCTGGGAGGAGCTCGATGAGGGCGGGGCGCTTCACGAGCTTGAGAAGCTTGACGATGAAGGGCTTGTTCTGCCTGTAGAAATCCTCCACTATGCGGAAAGCCACGACGTAGTCCAGCCCCATAGCTCCGGTCAGCTTGGCGTAGGCCCTGAACAGCCTCTCGTACTCCTCCGTCCCCTGTTTCAGGTCGCGGCAGAAGCAGTGTATGTCCGGCATGGTGAACGCTCTCAGTCGCTTCAGCCCCACACACTCGCCGCTCTGCTCCATGCGGTAGGAGGGGGAGAGCTCGAATATCCTGACCGGCATCTGTTTGTAGCTCATCACGGTGTTCTTCATCATCTTGAACAGGCCAAAGTCCCCGGCGAACCGGAGGAGGAGCGTTTTGTTCGGCAGTTTTATCTTGTAGTCCTTCTGGTAGAAGCGCGTGGCCTGCTCCGCTATGTCCGGCTCATCCGCGCGGTACAGCACCGGCGTCTCGATCCTGCTTGCCCCCAGCTCGTCCGCCAGCTTTATCGCCCGGCTCTCCAGCAGCTCCTTGATCAGGGCGCCGTTCGGGTAGAAGCGGAAGTGCCCGGTGTCGCTGGCCGGCTCGTAGTCTGCCAGCTCCAAGCGCCGCATGAGCTTGATGTGGGCAGGCTCCTCTCCAGGTCTGCGTCCGAGCTCTTCGCTCAGCACTAGTTGCTTGAGAGAATGATCCTTCGCGAGCGGTTTGCATGCATCTGGGTTTGATAGGTCTAGCGCGTGCTCCTCTCCAACAGGGGTCAGTATTACTCGCCTGCTCGGGGCTGCCTTTGGGACGAGGGCCTCAACCTCAGCGGCTTCGGCTGTTATCGTACGCGAGAGCTCCGACAATGGGTGTCCCTTGCAGCTTAGCTTGAATGCCTTGTACCAGCCGAAGGGCAGACGGTGGGCATCGAGACCAAGCTCGCTGAGCGCGTCGCGAGTGGCGTCTAGCAGTTTGACAGCCGCCTTTGGCGAGGCGAGCGACGGGCTGAGGTGGGAGTATGGGTAAAGCGCGATTCGTTTTGCCTCGACCTTTCCAGCGACATCTGCGATTTCCCTAGCAGCATTCCTCGATACCCCCTCGATGTTGCCCTCGTCTTCCTCCTCAGCAGCTGCGAAGACGACCAGCACCTCATCAAGGCGTCCAGAGCGTTTGTCTGGCTGGACCTCTTCGGCCACTGGTGTGCGCTGTTTGACCTCGAACTCCAAGAAGTCGGCATGTACCAGCAGAATCCTCAATCGGACACCCTAGGGACTTTCACGGCGCTTAATTTAACTTTAAGTCTCCCTGCTGCTGGCGAGCCCCCGGATTTTCAGTCCCAGTGCCTTGATCTCCTCATCAGTGCCGTGGGCGACTATCCTGACAACACCGGGCCTGGACTCGGCCTCCAACTCGATGTCCAACGTGCCGAGCTCTTTCATCAGCTCCAGCATATGAGACGTGCTGTGTACACGCACGTTGAAAGTCCGCTTTTTCCTCGCCATTATAAGACGCCTTTTCGATAGTCGTTCGCGAGCTTCCTAAACTCTACGTTTCCGCAGTTGGGGCAATGTAGCTTTGTGCCATCACGCTCGAGAAGCTCCCTGCAATGCGAACAAAACGCGACTATCACTCCCAGGTCTTCGCCAGCCGTCGTGAGCGGGATGTTCTCCCTCTGGACGTTCAGGACTTTCGCGCGGACGATGTCGCCCGACCTGAACTGCTTGCCGAGTTCCTTAACATAGCCTGTGTGGGTCTGAGATATGTGGATCGACCCATAATCTGGAGGAGGAAGCTGCCGGTCCTCCCGGCCGCGCAGCACTCCTACGAGGACATTTGCCGACTGTTCCCTGACATCCTCGATACGACCTATCACGACGTCGCCCAGCTTGAGGGTGGGCGGTCCGAGGATGCGGGAAAACACCGATATGTGCTTGGTCCGGACATCGACGAGAACCACGCCTGTGGCCGAGGAATAGATCTTGCCGCTGGATTCGTAGGCGCCATTGCTTGGGACGAACTCCTCAGCGGTTGCTAGCAAGTCCCCCGGCACTACGAAATCGCCTGTTTTTATCTCCATCTTGTTCCCACCTTAAGTGAGTTACTCCTGATTTATATCTACCCTTGTTATCTCGTCTATTCTATAAGTCTCAAATTTAGCTTTCCCGAGCATCACCTCGGTCTCAAAAGGCGTCAAAACTGGGCAGCGAAACCGTTCCGCGTCGTCGATGGGTATGCGCGGGCAGGCAGTGCATACGAGTGCGTCAGACTTAAAATCCTCAAGCTCCCCTGGCTTCACTTCGTCGACGGCCAGCAGGTAGGCGTCACGCCCCGAATGCTTGAGATTCTCAACAAGCCTTCTCGCGATGTTGAAGCGTGCCTGTCCCCGCTTGGTGCTCGCCACGACACCGAACCGTTCACCAGCCGCCGCTCGGGCCACCATCGCCTTTCTCCTCTGGAGGAAAGCGTCGGTAGCTGGGGCGATCAACTTGGAGCCCTCCGTGACCGGGTTAACAGCCAAAACCTGCTTCCCGGTCGCCAGCGCAGCGCCTAAAGGGTGAAAATCACCGGTCCCGATGTAGAGAAATCCATCGACTTGGGAAGCGATTGAGCGAGCGCAGCTGAAATCGCATCCAAGGAGCTGTCCGGGGTACTTCGTCCTGTTTCCCGGTTCTCCAATAAGAGGTTCGAGCCCATTTAATCTTAGCAAATTCGCAACGTTTTTCAGGTGGGTTACATGCTGGACCGTGGTCAGCAATCCAACGCGCTTGAAGTTCATTTGGGATATCGC
>CAYMXQ010000009.1:0-2025 GCA_964394495.1 Hadarchaeota archaeon (SeqCode) | reverse complement strand
GAAAGCAGGAGAAGTCGATGGAGAGAATGTCGGATATCGCCTGCTCGACGGATTTGATAGGGTCCACGACCATACGGGCTTCGACATAAAGGGTCGGTAGACACGTGGGTATGCCCATGTCTGAGTGGCCGTAGTGTACGAGAACATCGCACCCGAGTAGTTTTGCCTGTATATCGCCAGGGTCACAGGCCCCATAGCAGTTATCCGCCAGCGCAATTGTCTCGACACCAGCACCATCGAAAATCCCGCTGATTTCGGTAAGGTGCTCCCTAAGGCCAGCCGGAAGCTGAACTGCGGCCCGTTTTGCCCCGTGCTTTTTCAGGAACGATTTGACGTTTGCATCTTCAAGGTCGTACATCCGATGCACACAAAAAGTAGTTACTCCAGGTGAAAAACAGTTATTGGTACGGAAAATTTAGGGAGTTCCACATGGTGGGCCGTGATGGTCATGTCGTCGTCTAAAATTAGGTGGCTACACGATGTGATCCCTCCAGAACGGATGGGCGAGCTCGCTTCGTTCGGGGATATCAAGGTCACTCAGTTCCCTTCCGGCTCCATGTGCCTGCTCTGCAAGGGAGGGCGGATGTTGTGTGGTAAGTTGCACTGCCCGATCATCGCCAAGGCCCAGTCCCTCGCCCGCTTGAGCACGCACATAACTTCCCCGCACATAGAGGGCTCGACACCTCCTGCCGTGTTTGTCGGACGCATCGGCTACCCGAAGGTGTACATAGGTCCGATGGTCCCCGCTTATCGTGGCGACACGGAGATCCTCGACACTCCGGAGCTCTGGCTTGGAAAAAGCATACAGGATATCATCGACTACCGGTTCGCATTAATTCGGGGAAAGGCACAGGCGAGCGTATACGACGCTCAAACAGGTGGGAGGCTGATGGATACGCTTCAGGAGCTTGCGATGGGGAAGCAACCGGTCGATGCCGAGGTGACCCTCACGCACGTGCCGAACAAAGTGATAACGCTAAGCGACGAGATCCAACCTTTCGGTCCGTCCGCTCCGCTGAGGAGCTTCACCGCTTCGGAGGTGAGCGTTGACCACAGGATAGAATATGCGTTCTACGATTGGGACATGAAAGCCGCCGATGCCGTAGTCGAGCTGTATGACGACGATGTCTTCGTCACCCGGATTCAGCGAGCGTTCAGCTTGGGGATGTTCGGCACCGCCAAACGGAGAAAGCTCGTCCCCACGCGCTGGAGCATAACTGCCGTGGACTCCATCCTCTCCCAAGAGCTCATAGATCGAATAAAGCAACACGACACGATAGATGAGTACCGCGTTTATTCGTTCGAAAACCTGGACAATTACTACGTCGCAGTCCTCATGCCGGAGCGATGGAGCTTCGAGTGGATAGAAGCCTGGTTCCCTGGCACAGCTTGGAACCCAGACGAGCGTTCGGCCGCGCCAGCGATGATGGGGGACTTCGAACCCTATCAGGGGAGGAAAACTTACCCTGATGTTGGCGGTTGCTACTACTCTTGCAGGCTCGCCGTTGCGGAAAAACTGAATCAGGAAGGCAGGCAGGCGTCGGCGCTTGTGCTCCGCGAGATCCATCCCGGATACATCCTGCCCGTCGGTGTTTGGAACGTTAGGGAAAGTATTCGGGCAACGATGCAGGCAGAGCCGCAGAAATTCGACAACTTCCAAGCAGCACTGAACTATGCGATGATAACGCTCACCATCCCGCTCAAAAAATGGGTCGAGGGAAGCGAGCTCCTGAGGCGGGCCCTCTTCCAGAAAAAGATCACGGAGTTCACGTCATGAGCGTTGAGTACTCATCCATTTCTTGCCAGACTGCCCTCTCGCCGAGCAAGCTGCCGGGGCTAAGGTACTCGTTGAACCCATACATCGGCTGTGAGCACGGCTGCGTTTATTGCTACAGTCCGTCAGTTTTGAGAAATAAACAGTTCTCGGATAAATGGGGGGAGTTCGTAAGGGCAAAACAGAACATAGATGAGGTGCTCGCCCGTGAGGTGACGCGGAAGCCGAAGGGCACTGTTGGAGTGAGCACG
>CAYMXQ010000008.1:25860-26373 GCA_964394495.1 Hadarchaeota archaeon (SeqCode) | reverse complement strand
AAGAGCCGATAAAGCTGGCTCAGTACTTGAGAGTGGAGAAAGTTGATTATCTGCCGGCACTTGAAACGGAGATATGATTTTTGACGTGGGTTAGCTTGGCCAGGTTTCATTTTTTACATTAATTTTTAGTATCGGGGCTTTCGCCGGCCTTGGCCGCAAGCTGGCGGTTTAGCTTGGCTTGGCTGTGGCGCCTAGACTTCTTCTTGCAGCGTTTTTTTCTCTCCGTCCCGCTCGGTTTGTGCCAATGATATCTGCGTAGGCTCATCTATGTCCCGTTCTCAACAATGGGCTTTGCACATAAATAGGATTTTGCACATTAATTCAGGATACGGGTTGGCTTTGTCAAGAACCGCCGGTCAAAGACTGGTGGAATTCGTCACGTTATTAAATAGGCAGGGTACATTATCATTGAGTTAAATGAAGATTGGACAAAAGGAAATGTCTACATCTGCAATAGTGGCGATAGTGGTTACAGTTGTTGTCGTCGTAGGTGTTTCAGCGGCTGTTCTGCTA
>CAYMXQ010000008.1:24450-25850 GCA_964394495.1 Hadarchaeota archaeon (SeqCode) | reverse complement strand
AATAGTAATGGTAATCGTCGCGGTCATTGCCGTGGCGGGCGTCGGCGGGTACTTGATAATAAAACTTAAAGGAGAGGCTGTGCAAGGATTGCAACTAGTATTCAAGGACGCGGGCTTGCCGGAAGTCAAGCACCTCCAGCCGACCATCAAGGAGATTCAACTGCAGCAGGAAAATGGAGAGTGGAAAACAATCTGGAGCGATCCGGTTGGGACAATGCTGACTTTAACAATTGACGGTGCTGAAATAATGTTGGACAATGTAAGCTTAGAGGCCGGAACTTATGTGGGGACCAGATTATTTGTCACCACGATAGGCGTGGAAGCCGATGTAAACAGGGATGGAGATACTTTGGACACAAACGTGGAGGTAGTCGTGCCGGTAGGAACTCTGCCGCCGCCGGATGGGGGGATGGAAGAGTTAGAGAATATCAATGTGCTGACAGCTCAAATAACGAACCTTACTAACACAATGAACACACTAGTAGCGCAGTTAGAAGCGATGGGAGTGTCACCGCCGGGAGAAGGGCCACCGCCTGAAAACCTGTCGCCGGAAGCCCAAGCGTTGGTCGATCAGATAAATGGAATCACGACACAGATAGATGGGCTAATAGCGCAAATAAACGAGCTGACTGGAGGATCGGAACTCCCCCGAGTAGAAGAAGGACTCATGTATACGGGGAATTACATGGACGAGAAGTTTACCGATAACTTTGAGAGATACATCCTTCCCGAGTGGGAGGGGAATTATGTTTACGATGGGAGCAGTGGAACGATTTTGTACGATTTTACGCTGCACCCACTAGAGCCGCGAGGTTATAATATATCGATAAAAGTTTCCACGACACCTTAGGTTTGTATCAAATAGATATTGCCTGGCAGGAACTTTCAGATCGATGAACCCCATATGAACTTTACTGCCCTCGTACAGGTCTTGAAATGAACAGAATTCTTCTTGTTTCTAAAACTTTTAAAACACAGAAACCAAATCTTAAAATATCTCGTAATCTAGTGTACAACAGTGATGGTGAAGATGAAAAAAATCGCAGCAAGCCTGTTTGTGCTCGTCCTAGCGTTAGTTGTCGTGGGGACGGCAAGCATATGCACGGCGACGACCTATCCTGCCCCGGAGTTACAGTCTCCACAGAACGGAACAGTAGTCACGATTAGCCCCATCACCTTCAGCTGGAATGCGGTACCCGAAGCGAATTACTACATGTTAGTAAAATCACCGGACCAGATTGGCTGGTGGGCTAATTTCTCCCTCAGTCAACCCTCCTCTATTTACGCAACCAGCTGGACGCTGTCTGCAGACGATTTAGGTGATCTCGTATACTACACTAACAAGGCAGACACCTTTTACTGGAAGGTCACGGCGGTCTGCGGCCCCTATTTGGCTTTTA
>CAYMXQ010000008.1:17941-24440 GCA_964394495.1 Hadarchaeota archaeon (SeqCode) | reverse complement strand
GTATATACCCGTGGTGGCGGCTGGGAGGACACCTTTTACTGGAAGGTTTCGGCATACTGCGGCGCCTATTTGACTCTTACCCCCGACTCTAGCATATGGAGTTTCAGCGTGCTGAAGATACCCATAGCTTTTATCGACGTTGATTACTGGAACGGCATGATTAGCTCGAGTCCGGAGACATACGCCTGGGGAGAGACGGCGTTTTGGGAGTTCATAAATTCAATAGCGAGTGGCTCTCTGGGCGGATGGGGATCTCCCGACCGCCAGTATTGGGGCTCAGGTTCTGGCGCGATCACGACTCTCCATAGTTTTCCCCTGATGTGGAGCGACCGCAATGACGACAGCCAGCTGACGCCGGTCGCCTTTGCAGATTTTTATCGAGTTCAAATTTCCACCTCTTCCACCTTTGAAAGTCCAATCGTTAACACCACGACAGAGAACATCTCATATACCACACCCGAGCTGTCCCCGGGCACCTATTACTGGAGGGTGAGGAGCGAGACGAACGATGGGCTCATGACGGACTGGAACACGCCGAGGAGGTTCTATATCGTGTCAAGCTCGGCGGTGACCACGGACAACGACAGCGACGGCATGCCGAATTCCTGGGAGACTCAGTACGGGCTGAACCCGAGCTACTCCGGCGACGCGGGCCAGGATATGGACGGAGACGGCTACACCAACCTCCAGGAGTACCAGGCCGGGACCGATCCAACCTCGTCTTCCAGCCATCCGGTCGTTCTGCCAGCCGCGGTCACCGTCACAAACATTTCCGCAAAACTCGGGCAGACGATATCGGTCGGTGAGAACGGCGTCGCGTCGGTAACGGTGTCATTATCCCCGAAAATGGTCCAGGTGAATTTTGAAAATGAGCAACCGGTGGACTCCATCACAGTCAACACGGGCACTGCAATGGAAACGGTTTCCGTGCAGGTTGAACAGCTTTCCCAGAAACCAGCCGCGGTGCCCGAACCATCCGCTTCTCTACCGGGGATAATCGTAAGCCACTACATGGAGATAACGGTCACTCCCACGGCCGCGACCTCCGTACAGGTTGAAAACTCCACCATTAATTTCAAGGTCTCGAAATCTTGGCTGAGTAACAACAACATCGACCCTCTGAAAGTATTCCTATTGAGGTACTCAAACGGGCAGTGGAACGAAAAGTTCGCCTTACTCCTGGAGAAAGAAGACGCCACCTACAAGTACTATACCGCAATTGTCCCCGGGTTTTCAACATTCGCCGTGGCGGGCGAGGCGGCTCCGTCTGACCAAACGACAACCGTCTTTATAGCAGTCCTTGCGGTGGCGATTGTGGGGGGCGTAATAGCGATAATAATCAGGCTGAAACGACATCAACCGTTAATTCGCCCACTCCGGCGTTGATGGCGGCCGTGAGTTAAAATTTAAGTTTTCTCCCAACCGTAGTAAGATGAACACCATGTTAAAATCCGATCGCTGGATACGCGAGATGGCCACTAAGCACAAGATGATAGAGCCATTCGTCGACCACCAGGTCAGAGACGGCAACATATCATACGGCCTCTCGAGCTACGGCTACGACATGCGCCTTTCGGACGAGTTCAAGGTCTACAGACCCAGTGGGAAAGGTGTACTCGACCCAAAGAATGTCAAACGAAGCCTGTTCAGGGATTTCAGGGGAAAATCGTGCGATATACCACCTAACTCGTTCGTGCTGGGGAGGTCCCTGGAGTACTTCAGGATACCGAGGAAGGTCACGGCCCTGTGCTTCGGCAAGTCGACATACGCCCGGTGCGGGGTGATCGTCAACATAACACCTCTGGAAAGTGAATGGGAAGGCTTCGTCACGATAGAGATCGCCAATTTGGGTCCAGGATCTGCTAAGATTTACTCCAACGAAGGCATAGCCCAGGTGATCTTCCTGGAGAGCGACGAGGAGTGCATGGTCAGCTACAAGGACAAGAAAGGCTCGTACCAAGCGCAGAAGGGGATAACCCTGCCCAAAGTGAAGAACAAAAAGTGAAACAGCTCAGTATTATTAAGAAGAGCGTTCACTACTATTCCAGAGGTCAAAAAATGAAAATAGAGCTTCTGTTCATCACCCCGAACGCAGAGAAACTCATAGAATCAGCAGGCCGCACATGCTACATGTCGTTCAGGAAGCAGGGGAAGGACACGGAGAAGGCCTTCATACGTATGCTCGTCAAGATGGGGCACCTGTCCGTGCTGGAACACGCCCACGCCACGTTCAGGATATCAGGAGTTTCAAGGGCTTTCACGCACCAGTTCGTCAGGCACAGGCTCTGTTCGTACTCCCAGCAGTCCCAGAGGTACGTTAACGAGAGCAATTTCAAGTACGTCGAGCCAGAATCGATAAAAAAGAAGCCCCGAGCGCACGCGATTTTCACGAATTTAATGGACGATTCCAAAAAAGCGTACTCCGAACTGCAGAGATTGGGGGTGAAGAACGAGGACGCCAGATTTGTATTGCCCAACGCTGTCGAAACCCAGATAGTGGTCACCGCTAACCTCCGGGAATGGCGCCATATAGTCGAGCTGAGGGGCGAACCGGGCGCGCAGTGGGAGATAAGGAAGGCCGCGATAGGGATTTTGAAGGTGTTGAGGAGGCACGCGCCCACTGTTTTCGGAGATTTCAAGGTAGACGATAAGAAAAACACCATAAAAAAGATAGCTTTGTGAGTAGAATTGGGAATGGAATCCCAGCGTGTTGAAGGGATTGAGGATGAGTAGGATAACGGCCATATTACTCGCGGGGGCACTGGCAAGCGTCGCTGTTGGGGTGCTCCTGACTTCCGGAAATGTTGGAGCCCAGCCAGAGAACTCCCCCTGGCCCATGTTCCACGGTGACTCAAGACACACAGGACTTAGTCCATACGATACTAGTCATGTAGACGGGACAGTGAAATGGACATTTGAAACAGGAGGCGCGATCGAGTCCTCTCCGATAATTGGGTCAGATGGGACTATCTATGTTGGCTCGCATGACGGTAAACTATATGCGATTAACCCAGATGGTACCTCGAAATGGATTTTTGACGCCGGGCCACCAGTATACGACGAAAGATGGGAGGTCTCAAAATCGATCATGGCAGCCCCCGCAATTGCTGCTGATGGGACCGTATACATTTATTCTTCTGCAAATTATCTATTCGCAGTTAATCCTGATGGAACAGAGAAATGGAGATTTTCAGTAAAATGGGGCAATGATTTTTGGTCATCACCAACGATAGGGGAAGACGGGACGATCTACATCGGTTCTGCCAGGGCAGAGAGTGATCCGGGATATAGAGGCGGGTTTTTTGCAGTAAATCCAGACGGTACAGAAAAATGGTTTTTTGAAGACGATTCAGGAATAACTTCCACGGCAGCAATAGGGCCGGATGGTTTGATCTATATTGGTGGTAATGATCTACACCCGGATGGAGGTAACATCGGTAATTTACTTGCTTTAAATCAACAAGGTGAACTTGTTTGGAAATTTAGTTTTGAGAATTGGATGGAGTCTTCCCCATCGATAGGAGAAGATGGGACAATATACACTGGCACTGGAAGAGAAGCCAGATTCTATGCTCTTAATCCTGGCGGAACAGTAAAATGGCAATTTCAGGCCGATACAGGCACGAGTGCCATTCCGGCAATAGGGGGAGATGGAACTATTTTTGCAGGTGCTTGGGACACATACATGTATGCGTTCGATCCTGACGGCACAGAAAAATGGAGCTTTAAAACCCCCGACGCTTTCGAAGGGGTCATTTCTTCTGTAGCGATAGGCGCTGAGGGTACCATTTACTTTGGTTCTAATTCCGGGATTTTTTATGCGCTATATCCCAACGGGGTTGAAAAATGGCACTATGACACGAATTCTTCAGTACCTTCTTCTCCAGCTATCGGGGCAGATGGCACCGTCTACGTCGGCGCCTGGGACAACAAACTGTACGCTTTCGGTGGACCGTCCGCGGATGGTGGTGTGAATGGTGGGGAAAACGAGAACATCCCTGGAGGGGCAGCGCCCGGCGAGGGAATATCCATCATCTATGTGGCGGTAGCTGCAGTGATCGTCGGCTTGGTCTGCGCAGTTTTCTTGCTCAAAAGGCGATAATTCCCCCTTGACTTTTTTCACTTTCATGTACTCTACGGTTTTAAACCCGAAAATTCGATTAGTTCTTGGAAGCGCGTATGAAAAAATCATCGCTCCTGCTCGTGCTGGCGTTTTGCCTTACGTTGGTACTTTGCCTCAGCTCCGTAAATGTCAGTGCCCAGCCAGAGAACTCCCCCTGGCCAATGTTCCGTGGCAATATGCAACATACAGGCCGGAGCCCCTACGACACCAGCCACGTGGACGGGACGGTGAAATGGAGCTTCGCTACAGGAGCAGGGATAGAATCATCTCCGGCGATAGGTGAAGACGGTACAATCTACGTGGGCTCACACGATAGTATACTGTATGCGATCAACCCAGACGGTACAGAAAAATGGCACTTCCAAGCTGGAGACCCCGTGTATAACGAAACGTGGGATGTCTGGAAGGGGATAATGTCTTCTCCAGCGATAGGGGCAGACGGAACGGTATACATCACGTCCCTTTCCAACAAACTGTACGCAATAAACCCAGACGGGACACAGAAATGGAACTTCCCCATCAAAGTCACAGTAGATACCTGGTCCTCTCCGACGATAGGCTCAGATGGAACGATCTATGTCAGCTCGGCAAGAGTAAATGGTGGTGTCGGTGGTAAAGTGTACGCGATAAATCCGGACGGGACACAGAAATGGAGCTTCCAAGCCGAAAGTGACGTGTTCCCTTCCCCGGCGATTGATTCCGATGGGACGATCTATACCGGTTCTGGCGCTGGCGGCAAATTCTATGCGATCAATCCAAACGGGACACAGAAATGGTACTTCCAAACCGGTAGGCACATAGAATCTTCTGCAGCCATAGGTGCAGATGGAACTATATACTTCGGCTCTTGGGACAATTATTTCTATGCGCTTAACCCCAACGGCACAGAAAAATGGCGGTTCCAAACACTGGGTGATGGTATAGTCGCTACTCCCGCCATCGGTGAAAATGGTACGATATATTTTGCGGCCAATGATAGAAATTTGTACGCACTCAGTCCTAGCGGCACTAAGGAATGGCAGTTTAGATTGGGAGAACAAGGTGTCGAGACGACTTCCTCACCGGCTATTGGGGCAGATGGGACAATATATGTGGGATTTGCTGACGGCACTTTCTACGCGATCAACCCAGACGGCACGGAGAAATGGCACTCCACCACCCCTGGAGGCGGGGTATGTTCCTCTCCCGCGATAGGGGCAGATGGGACAATATACGTGGGCTCCTGGGACAACAAACTGTACGCTTTTGGTGGGCCGTCCGCGGATGGAGGCCCGGATAATGAGGACGGAGGAGTAACCCCAGACAATGAAGACGGAGGAATAGTCCCGGATAATGGAGTGGGAATAACCCCATCGGCCGAAGGCATACCGATTATCTATGTAGCGGTGGGAGTTGCGCTCATCGTTGCCGTGGCTGGTGCGGTGTTGGTGCTCAAAAAGAGATAGCTATTTCTTCCTCGGAGCCCCTTTTGCGAGCTGCACCATCCTCCTCTCAATCCTGTCCCTGATCTCGTCCACGTTGCCCTCTCCCTTGGACAGGCTCTTGTAGTCAAGGAGGTCGTCTATCATGATTTCTGCGATGTCGGCCTCCAAAACTCCGGCGTAGAGTGCCAGTTCTATCGTGTAAAACGAGCTCATTATGGCGTCCCGCCCCCTCTGCCACCGCTTCCACGCCCCGGGCTGCTCTATACCGAGTCTTTTCGCTATCTGTTCGAACGTCGCGTCCTCGCTCCAGGAGTGCATCAGCATGGCTTTGAGCGTCTCCTCCTTGATGTGCGACCTTTTCAACAGTTCCTTCGCTAGCAAATTACCGCGGAGCCATCTCTCGGCCCGGAGTATTTCTTCCCTCGGCATAGTGGTCATCCCTCTACTTCCACTTTTTGGAAGTAAAAATAAATAGTTATCGGAGGCCGGCCGGAGTTCATGACGAGATCGAGCGCCTGATGAACGAAAGGTTGTTGCCTTTCCTCACCGCCCTCTCGTCTATTGGTTTGTCGACGGTCGCGGCATAGCGTAGGGCGTTGCTTGCGGCCTTCAGAGCCCGCCTGGGTATGCCTCCGCTGGCCCCGTATATGGCATCAAAGCCCTTCTCGGTCAGTAAGACGTTCCCCGTCTCGCATCCGGCGTTCTTCAGGCGCAGGTCCAGTAGCTTCCTGAGGCCCTCCTTCCCCATGGGTTTGATCTCCACCCGTACCTGGACCCGGTCCCTGAGCGCTGGGACTTTGTCAAGAAACTCCTGCATGCGTTTCGGCTCGCCGTTTATCAGTATTGTTATGTTGGGGATGTCCACCAGAACCCTCAAAAACTCGCCTATGTCCTTGGGATTGACCCTGCTCTCGTGGATGTCGTCCACCACGATGGCCAGCCGCTCGGAATG
>CAYMXQ010000008.1:3278-17931 GCA_964394495.1 Hadarchaeota archaeon (SeqCode) | reverse complement strand
GTTCGTTCGGCCACCTGCGCAGGACCTCGAAAAGGCTAGCGCGGTCCTTCGTGGCGTCCATCTCCAACCCCAACATCATCGCCCGGAGCACCTCGTCCATGGACTTGTAGGCCGCGCCGTGTATGAAGACGGGCACGACCAGCTTTGAGGTCTCGGGCGCCGCCAGGCTCTCCTCTCTGAGGGATGCTACGAGGAACTCGCAGAGTGTGGTTTTGCCCGTCCCCAGCCCCCCGGTCAATACGCCGAGCTTTCCCCCCGTCAAAACCCACTTCATCTTCCTCAGATCCGCTTCCTGCACGGGCACGAACATATCAATCGATTGCATCTCGAGCTTGAACGGGTCCTCATGGAGCCCCCAACGCTGCAGGTATCCATCGAAAACCTTGTCTTGCCCGATTTTATCGTCGAACAGGCTCATGTGCCCACCTTAACGCGCATTTCATAACCTTCGCCTTTGCTCGCGAGGTAGCCGCGGTCGCTCATATGCTCACAAAATACATTTGCGATGGTTGCTGGGCAGCGGGCTCGGGCGGCCAGTTCATCTATCGCGAAGCTCTTGAGGACAGTTGCGGCTGAGAGGAGGTCCCCGAAAGCGGTTCGCTGGAGCAGTCCGACGGGTGTCAGCTCGTCCAGGATGACATGGCGGGACACCTCTCCAGTATCAGGGGTTTTATCAGTCCTTTTTTCTGGTTTTGGCGTTTCTGATGGCTGTGTTTGTTCTTTAGGAGTTATTTTGCGCTGTGTTTGTTCCGGGAATGTCTTGTGGATCTCCTGGTGGCATTTCTGGCAGAGCGTGGTCAAGTTGTCGGGGTCGTTCCGGCTCGTACCGTCCTTGTGGTGCACTCCAAGTAGCTCTTTAGCGCCGCATTTGGAGCATGTGTAGTCGTCCCTGATCATGATTGCCCTCTTCACGAGCTCCCAATCGTCCCTGTGGTAGGAGAAAACGTAGTTCAGGAACGATGAGAGCTGTTCTTGCTTCGAGATCGCTTGCTGTGTGGTTGGTGAGACTTGCTCCGGAGCCGGTGAAATAGATGGTTTTGCGAGCAAACGCGTTATTTCTGCCTCCGGTATCCTCCTCTGGCCCCTCTCGGGACGCACAGTTTTTATTTTTCCTCCCTTGTCCCACCGTCTGAGGGTGTTGGGATGCACTCCGAGCAGTGAACATGCCTCTCGCATCGTGTACATTTTCTCTTTCGTCTCTTCCATTACCTAACTACTCCTAACAACTTCTAACACTATCGACATTACTATCTGGATTTTATCGCTTAAAAAGTTAACTACTATTAACTAAATATGACCAAACCATGGTTAAAATTGGTAGATCATATTGAAAATCTAACAAATCCTAGGTGCCGGGTCCCCGATTGGCGTCTCGAGAAGGCGCCGACCACCAACAACCGTCTCAAGCAGGACGTTTTCGGGGTAATCTTCAGTGACTTCCCCTATGATCGACGCGTTACGACCGTATTTCGTCCTCCGTATGGCATTGAGGACCTCCTGGGACTTTGCGGGATTCACGGCCATGACCGCTTTCCCCTCATTCGTAATCATCAGGGGGTCTATGCCCAGCATCTCGCCCACGGATTTCACTGCATCGGCGATTGGGATATCCGCTTCGTTCAGGATGATACCTACCTTGCCCTTGGACGCCATCTCGTTAAGCGCCGCGGCCAGGCCCCCCCGAGTGGGATCCTTCATGGCAGTCACTCCCCCGACATCCAAAGCGGCCTTGATGGTCTCCCATATGGGGGCTACGTCCGAAATAAGGTCGATATCAAGCGCGATTCCCTCCCTGCGGGCCAGAATAGTTATCCC
Organism: Hadarchaeota archaeon (SeqCode); assembly: GCA_964394495.1. GTDB lineage: Archaea > Hadarchaeota > Hadarchaeia > Hadarchaeales > Hadarchaeaceae > B75-G9. Next base: position 16,116 of record CAYMXQ010000008.1, on the reverse strand, counting down.
ATGGTCTCCGACCGTCCCTGTCACGATTATCTTGTCCCCTGGTTTGAGCCCACGATCCGTGACCACCTTATCCGCCACCCCGATTCCGGTCGTTGTGATGACGGCACCGTCCAAGGCACCACGCTCCATGACCTTCAGATCCCCCGTTATCATCGGACACCCCACCTCGCGCGCCGTGGCGTCCATAGACCGCGTTATCCTGGTCAAATCGTCCAGTGAGAAACCCTCCTCCAGCACCATAGCGCAGGACATGGCGAGCGGTCTGGCCCCCATCACGGCTAGGTCATTTATCGTTCCGGCGACGGATAGCCTGCCTATGTCGCCTCCCGGGAAGAATAAGGGCTTGACAGTGTGAGAGTCGGTGGTCATAACTAGCGTCTTGTCGCCAACTGAGATGGTGGCGCCGTCGTCGAGTGCATCCAACCCCACCTCTCCGGCGCTCTTCAGCTTCAGTTCCTTGAGGAATATGTCAGATATTAAATCCATCATGGCTTTTCCGCCGGCCCCGTGCACTATCGAGATCTTTTTCTCAGACGTTTTTACCACCATCCACCTTCACGCTGACTATCTCGAGCTCCTGACCTGAGGTTATGGACAGCTCATGGTTACCGCACTTTGGGCATGCGACTCCGAGTTTGGGATCTGGCAGGTGCGTATCGATTGACTTTGCGTTTCCAGAGTACCCACACTTGCACTTTATTGTGATTGGCACCATAGTTATGTTGAATCTGGTCGTGTCGAACTCCTTTCCGCCCAGCTTCTTCAACCAGAGGCGAAGCGAACCGGGCTCGTTTATCTCCCCGACCCGCAGATCGACCTCCAGAACACGCCCCTCATGCTCGGCGGCTATTTGGCGGAGTGCGTTGAGCACACGCGTGGCCAGCTCAACCTCGTGCATCGGTCTCTCCCCGGTCCAACTCCTCCCAGGATTTTAATATGTCATGGGCGGTCTTTTCGTCCAGTGTCTGGATGGCGTATCCAGAGTGCACTAGGACATAGTCGCCTTCCTTGACCTTGCTGAGCAAATCGAGCCTGACCTCTCGTCTTGCCCCACCGAAATCAACGGTCGCCTTTTGGCCCTCCATCTTCAGGACCTTACCAGGAATAGCTAAACACATCTTGGTTCCCCTATTTCCCCCGCGTAATTAACCTTTTCAGCCATCGAGTTTTATTAATTTGATTGCATGACGGCCAAGTTCGACTTCCACGTCCATACAAACCACTCGGATGGTATCAGCGCCCCAATCGCGATGGTTGAGGCAGCAGAGGCTCGCGGCCTCGAGGCAGTGGCACTCACAGACCACGGCCCGGAGCTACACGTTGGAACCCTTCGGGAGGAGCTGCCGGCAATGCTACAGGACATCGAGATCGCACGTAGCGACGCCAGCATACCCGTGCTGGCCGGTATGGAGGCGAACATAGTAGATAAGAATGGCAGGGTCGATGTGGATGAGGATTTTGCCAAGAAGTTGGACCTTTTCATGGTCAGCATTCATACCCTTGAAAATTTGATAGACCCCTCGGAGGTAGCGCGGGAATACCTAAGCAGAGTCACGAAAGCGATTGAGAACAGAAAAATCGATGTGCTGGGTCACCCGTTCTTCTATCACCAGAACCTGCTCCCTCACATATCCCGTGATGATGTTGAAGAATTTGTGAAACTGGCGGCCAAACGAGGCGTCGCGATGGAGGTCAACGTGAAGTACAGTGCCCCTGAAGACGATTTTCTGGCGCTGTGCATTCGCGAGGGCGTGAAGTTCAGCATAGGTTCAGACGCCCACAGGCCACCAGAGGTCGGCAGGATCGACTGGGCGCTGGCAATATTGAGGAAAGTCGGGGCGAAGCGCGAGGACATGATTTTGGACGATTTCTTGAGGTGAGGCTTTGTCTCTAGACCTTTCCCCATTCCTAAAAGGCGCGACCCGTGTGGTCGTTGTGGGCGTTGGGAGCGAGATGCTCGGGGACGACGCGGCCGGCATGGAGGTCGTTCGAAAACTGAAGAAGACGTTGAGATTGCGTAACGTGCTTTTGATTGAGGGCGGCGTGTCGCCTGAGAACTTCGCCTCGCGGATAAGGAGGTTCAGACCATTCCGCGTGGTCTTCATCGATGCGACCGATTTTGGAGCTGAACCCGGCGATGTCATATTGGCGGAACCCGGGGCGATCAAGGGCCAGTCTATTTCGACTCACACGATGCCGCTTTCCATCCTCGCGAAATACCTGCAAGAACAGACTAGTGCAAGAATAGCGTTGCTTGGGGTCCAACCGGAACAGGCGCGGATGGGAAGCGAGATGAGCTTGGCAGTCAAGGAATCAGTTGATCGTGTCGTGAAAATCTTGGCAGAGGAACTCCGCTCGCTCACTTGACATACTGTGCAGAGTATTCGAAATTCCTTGTCATGGTTATAGCTTTAGTAGGGCAAGCTTCAGCGCACTCGCCGCAGAACGTGCACCGCCCAAGCCATATGCTAGGCGTCTTCAGCTCCTTATCTATGCTTATCGCTCTGTCCGGGCACGCGCGGATGCACAGCCAGCAGTGGATACACCTTCCCCTGATGATCTCTGGCCTGCCGCGATACCCTTCGGGCGGTTCTACCTTGACACTCGGATACTTCACGGTGAATGGCCTGCGGAACAGGTTCTTGAGCACCTGTGGCAGGATCTTCGGCATCTAGGGCACCACCAGCACGAGCACGAGGCTCATTATCGCGAGGGACGCAGCGAACGTCCAGTAGAACTTCAGGGCTTGGTCAATGCGCAGACGGGCCATTATGTTACGGATCGTGGTAGTGAGCAGCACTATCAGGAGGATCTTGACGAGGAAGTCCACCAATCCCGGAATCTGTATTCCCCATATCGTGTACGCAACCGGTCCACCCAAGAATAGAGCGGCGAGCAGGCCTGCCACAACAATAGTTTCAACGTCATACGCGATTCTCCAGATTCCAAGCCTCGGCCCTGAGTACTCTGTGAAGGGCCCTTGCACTATCTCGCTTTCGGCTTCCGGGATGTCAAATGGCACTCGCAGTAGCTTCCCCTGAGCGGCCACGAACATTGCAATCACAGCGGGGAGTAGACGCCACTCCAGAACGAGCCACCCGCGTTGGGCTTGGTAAGTGACGATATCGGTCAAGCTGAGCGAACCTACCCTCACAGCAGCGGTGACGATGGCGAGGATAAATATTAGTTCATATCCCAGAAGCTGCGACATGTAACGCATAGCTCCAACGGTGCCGAACGGACTGCCGGATGAATACCCGCCGAGCATGACGCATATGGCCGGGATGTTCAGCAGGTATATTATGACGATCAAGTCCGCCGCCCCGAATAATGCTGGCAGTGCGGAGGTGACGGGCAGAAGGAGCATGACAGTGACGGCCGCCCCGAGGGCTACGAGAGGGGCCGCGGTAAAGATGAGCGGTTGAGCAGCGCTGGGCGTGATGTCCTCCTTCCCCATCAGCTTACCCACATCGAGAAATTCTTGCCATACCGGCGGTCCTATGCGATTTTGCATATGCCCGGTCACTTTTCGGTCGATACCGATGTAGAGCAGTCCGATGAGGGAGACGAACAGCATCCCCGGGAATACCAGGGTGTTGAAGACAAAATTAACGAATTCCATCATGGGTGCCACCTCTTTAGCTCCTCCAAAGTCACGTGTTGTGTCCCCCCTGTCCGTGAGTCGACGATGGCTACTCGGTCGTTACAGCCGAAGCAGGGGTCTATACCCCATATAACGATCGGGATCTCGGCCACGGTACCACCTACGAACATGGATTTTGCCGAAGCGAAGTTCCCGTATGTCGGCGTCCGAATGCGCACACGCTCTGGCGTGTCTGTGCCGTTCGATCGGATGTAATAGAGAAGTTCTCCTCTAGGCGCTTCTGTGCGCTCGACCACCTCATTAGGCGGGATTTTTATCTCGACGGAGGCTCGGACAGGGCCGCTCGGAAGGCTGTTCAATGCCTGACGTATGATTTTGATTGATTCCAGGATTTCCCGCAACCTGACCATGCCCTTCGCCCAGACATCGCCCGCGTCCTCGGTTATCACGTCAAAGGTAAATGCTCCATATGCGCCGTACGTGTCGTCCTTTCGTATATCGCCGTTCAAACCCGAAGCGCGCGCGACAGGCCCGACCGTGCAGAACTTTACCGCGTCCTCCCTGCTGAGCACGCCGACACCTCTGCAACGAGCTAGTATAGTACGGTCGGATCTCCAGAGCCCAACGTAATACTTAGTAGATTTCTCGAGCTTGTCTAACCCTCGCAGTATCGTGGGGACGTGTTCCTTTTTCACGTCCCGGCGAACCCCGCCGATGTTGTTGGTGGCGGAGTGGACCCTGCTTCCTGAGATAAGCTCACGCAGGTCCATGACGTACTCTCGGTCCCTCCATGCCAGCATGAAAAGCGTGTTGAACCCGATCTGGTGGGCCGCTACGCCGAGCCAGAGGAGGTGGCTGTGGATGCGTTCGAGCTCCATTATTATGGCGCGGATGTACTTCGCTCGCTCAGGGGGTTCAATGCCCGCCAACTGCTCCACCGCCTGGCAGTATGTGGTCGAGTGCACCACGTTGCATATGCCGCAGATCCGCTCGGCGAGGTATATGCTGTGCTTGTAGTTCCGCCGCGATAGGGCCTCCTCGATTCCGCGGTGGGCATATCCCAGACGGATGTCAACGTCAATGATTTCCTCGCCTTTGACCTCGAATCTGAAGAACTCTGGCTCTTTCATCGAGGGGTGCTGCGGGCCGATCGGGACGATGAACGTCATTTGGCAGCCTCCCTGAATTCCTTGCGCAGCGGGTACACGCCCTCTGGCCAGTCGTCAGGCAGAAATAGCCTCTTAGGGTCAGGGTGTCCCTCGACCTTTACACCGAGCATCTCCATGAGGTCGCGCTCGTACAGCACCGCGCCAGGAAATATCTCGGTTATAGTCGGAATTTTCAGGTCAGTTTTTGGGAGTGAGATTTTAAGGTTCAATTCAGCTGGTTTGCAGTTGATGTGGTAAATGACCTCCACAACATCGCCAGTATCCACGCCCGTAATCGTTGAGATGTGTGTGATGCCTTCTGCCCTGAGCTTGAGCAGTATCTCTCTGAGGCGTTTTTTATCGCTAGCGGCGAAAATGCATCGGTCGTCAACGATTTTCACGCCGTCGACATGCGCTTTGATTAGTTCAGCTATCTCTTTTGAATCCATCTTCACACCTTCTCAAGAGCTTTCAGGATCCCGTGTATGATGGCCTCGGGCCTGGGAGGACAACCGGGTATGTAGGTGTCTATGTGTAGGTACTTGTTGAGCGGTCCAACTACGTTATAGCAGTCGTAAAACGCGCAGCCAGACGCGGGACATGAGCCGATCGCCACCACTGTTTTCGGCTCAGGCATCTGCTCATATACTCGGAGCAGCCGGTCCTTCGTCTGCTTGGTAACAGGGCCTGTGACGACCAGAATGTCGGCGTGTCTGGGGGAGCCTCTGAGCTGTATTCCGAGGCGCTCGACGTCGTAGCGTGGGTTAAGCGTCGCGAGCAGCTCGATGTCGCACCCGTTGCAACCTCCAGTGTTGAAGTGGAGCAGCCAGGGCGATTTTTTCCTGCAAAGTTGAGTCAGCCCCATGATTTCACCTCAATGTGAGCAGCAGCACAGCGAGTATGATGACGAACCCGACGACTGTCCATAGGAGATACGTGTTGAGTTTTCCCGTGTGGGCGGACTGGATATGTTGGTAGAAGGGACGGAGGACTCGGCGGACTGGAGAGGAGAACTGTTCGCTGTCGGCGTGCATCTCCTCAGGTCTCAGCGATTCTCCGCATGCGTACGTCTTCATCTTTTCTTTGGTCGGTTTCTGTCCAGTGATCCTGCGTCCGGCTAACAATAAACCATAGCCAACAGTTGAACAGAGCAGGATTGCCGCCGCGACCAATATCGGTTCCCAGATGAATTCCACCATCAGATTCCTCCAAGCACATTGCCGATGTAACCTACCGAGTTCTCTGCTGCAGCTTGGGCAGGGCCGGCCACATTAAAACCGATCGCCGGCAGAAGGCCAATCACTATGCACGCCACAGCCATCACGGCCATCGGGAACAGCATTGATTTTGAAGCCTCCTTCACACCCTCCAAGCGTTTTGGAAGTTGCCCGAGGAAGACCGAGCTGAAAGCTTTGAGGAAGCTAGCCAGCGTAAGTGCGCTCACTAGGACGGCGATGGCGGTGATCCAAGGCTGGCTCGCCTCTACACCTCCGACGTAGATGGCGTACTTGCTCACGAAGCCGTTCAGCGGTGGAATGCCCGAGATTGCCATCGCACCTATGAGGAATATTATCGCGGTGGCCGGCATTTTCTTGCCCAAGCCACCAAGTTCGTCAAATTTCTGACTACCAGCTTGGAACAGGACCGCACCAGCGCACATGAACAACATGCTTTTGTATGTCGAGTGGTTGATGAGGTGGAACAAACCTCCCTGGGCCCCGAGCACGCTCCCCATTGTGCCCAGTCCGATGCCGAGCACCATGTACCCTTTTTGGCTTATGACGTGGTAGGCGAGCATACGTTTGAAGTCGCGTTGCGTGAGCGCCATGAGAACCCCCACTATCATGCTTATCAGGCCGAGCGAGACGAGGATGATACCAACCGGCATGCCGAACGGCAGGTAGGGAAGTCGTGCGACCCAGTAAATCCCAACGACTGCAGCCGGGCCGGCCAGCAGGGCGCTGATGGCGGTTGGTGCGGACGTGAATGCGTCGGCCAGCCACGCGTGGAATGGGACCATCGCGACCTTTATCATGACTCCAGTCACGAAGAGCGCAAGCGATATCACCATAGCGGTGGGCACGGCGCCACCGTAAAGCGTCAACTTTGCCCCTATGTCCGCGATGTTGAAGCTTCCGACGAGTCCGTAGAGCATGGCGACGCTAAGGAGTATGAATGAAGTGCCGAGCGATCCGATGAACAGGTACTTGATGCTCGCCTCGATGGACTCTGATTTTCGCCTGAACGCGACGAGCGCATACGATGCGACGGACATTATCTCGAGGAAGACGTAGAAGTTGAAGAGGTCACCAGTCAGGACGATCCCCATCATGCCGGCGATGACGATCAGCACAAGAGTGTAGAAATAGCTCAACCCGCTGTCACGTCGCATGTACGAGGCCGAGTAGATTATTACGAGCGTACTGAGTCCGGCGATCATGAGTGCCATCTGGATTGTCAGCCCGTCCACGACCAGGTTTATGCCCCAGGGCGGTGTCCAGCCACCGAGCTGGTATACAATGACTTGCCCGCCCCACACCGCGGATGCCATGCTGGCCACCATCACGCAGACTGCGACCATTATCGCAATCGCAAAGATTTCCACGGCATGTTTGATGTTGTGACGCTTTGCCAAGACTCCGATTATCGGTGTGAGAAACGCCCCGAACAAGGGCAGAACTATGGCGAGGATTGGTGCGTGCGGGATCACTCCTTCAGCCTCCTTATTTCAGATGGGTCGAGCGTGCCGTAGTGGCGGTATGCATAGATGGAGAGCGATAGCGCGAGCGCCAAGATGCAGATGTTGATGACGATGGATGTCAGCACGAGCGCTTGTGGAATCGGATCGACGGCGCTGGCGGCGAAACTTGACAGGTTGGCCCCATCTGTTACAATCGCCGCTATCCCGCCAGCTCGGTAGCCCATGCTTATCAGGAAAAGATGGACCCCATCCATCAGCACGGATAGTCCGATGATCATCTTGATGAGGTTGCGTTTCAGTAGCAAGCAGTACAGTCCAAGCGTTATCAGCAACATTGCGATTATGTAGTTAAGGTCCATCATTCGTCTTCACCTCTGGACGCGAACAACATGGCGGAGAAAATTAGAAAGATGCCCGCAGCGACTTCTATCCCTACAGCAAGGTAGAGCAGTGACAAATCACCTCCGCTGAATAGATGTCCAAACTCGCCAAGCGCGAAAACATTCTGTAGGAAAAACGCACCGAGTAGTCCAACGGCTCCAATGGCGATTATGGCTATCACGCCGAGTTCCTCTAGCAATTTTGCGCGCGTGAACACCGTTCCCTTCAGGACCCTTTCGGTGCCGTATGCTAGGAACAACATCACGAAAGACGCAGCCATGATGACACCTCCAGGAAAACCGCCTCCAGGGGTGAGGTGGCCATGCACCATGATGTATGCGCCGAAGAGGAGCATGAAGGGGAAGAGGAGCCGCGCGATGGTCCGGACGATAACGGTCATACCCGCCATCTATTCAGGCCTCCTCGCAGCGCGAAACAGCATCACAACTCCAATCACCGCGGTAAACAGCACAGTTGCCTCACCCAGTGTGTCATATCCACGATAGCCCCACACCACGCTCGTCACGACGTTGGCGGCGCCAGTCTGAACGGGGGCGTTTTCGAGGATTTGCTGCCCTATCGCGTTTTCAGCGTTCTCTCCTATCTGGCGCTGTGGGAATTGTCCGAAGAGGGGCATCGAAAAACTTACGAATATCAGCAGTGCTCCGACGATTGAGACCATGAGCAGCGCTAGTGCCCTTTGTGCCCTCTCCATCTACTCCCTCCTCCTCGTTCGACTCAACGCTATCACGAACAGCACGGTGGTCACCCCTGCCCCGACCGTCGCTTGTGTTATGGCGATATCCGGAGCCTGCAGCATGTAGAAAATCACGGCGAGGATTATGCTAGCTCCAGTCAGCAATATCACGGAATGGAGCAGGTCCTTCAGCTCGATCGCGACGATGTAAAGTACAAGCATGAATATGAGCAGACCATTTTGTATCAAGGATTCAACCACGTTTTTCCTCCTCCAGCTTGTCCACGACGCTCCGCTTCCACAGCTTGACGCCGGAGCGATGAGCAGCCCGAGCAATGGCGTGAGCGCCGACCGGGTTCGTCAGGAAAAGAAAGGCGGCTATCACGAGGGCCTTGAGGGTGAAGACGCCGAGACCTCCGAGTATGCCTGCGCCGAGCATGGTGAGGATAGCGCCACCGACCACGACCACGGTGTTTGCGTGCAGCCTGTTGTAGACGTCCGGAAAGCGGACTATCCCCATCGCCCCTATCAATGCGCAGGCGGAGCCGATTCCCAGCAGGACGTATGCGACCAGTTCAATCATGTCTCTAACCCCCTTCCCTCGAGATATTTGGATATGGCGAGCGTGCCTAGGAATGATAAAAGTGCGTAGACCAGGGCCACGTCTAAGTAGATTGAAGCACGGTAGTAGACGCCGAGCAGGACTAGGGAAGTAGTCATGAGTGCCACTATTGCGTCGATTGCAACCACCCTGTCTGGGGCGGTGGGGCCTAACACCGCGCGGACAGCGCAGATGAGGCACGCGCCAAATATGGCTATCAGAGCCCCGATTAGAATCATCCGAATATCCTCCCCAGGAAGCGCTCGAACGGCTTGGCAATCTTCGCGCTGGCTTGATCTGGGTCGACCGCCTTCACGTCGATCCAATGTACATAAAGGGACGGTTTTTTCTCGTCCACCTCCACGCTGAGGGTGCCAGGGGTCATTGTGATGGCGTTTGCCAAACCGGTCACACCTAAGTCGGTCCTGAGCTTGGTAGGGACTTGGACGATGCCAGGTCTGATCGGCATACGAGGGTGCAGTATACGATATATCACGTCGGCATGTGATTTCATCTCGGCCCAGATGTACGCCGGGAAGTATGCTATGGCATAGGCCAGCCGCTTCGGGTGCAATCTCACCCTAATCCCCTTGTAAGACAGAACTTTGTATGAGAGCACGGCGACGATGGCCGAGGCGACAGCACCAACGGCGAGTTCCTGTGGATCGAGCGAGGCCGTGAATACTATCCACATGGCCCAAACGCAGAGAAATGTTGCAGTTAACTTTCCGCTGACCATGTGTGTCACTGTTCGGCGATAGTGCAGGGGCTACCTTTAACTTTTCGCTTACATATTATGAAGAACAAGTTAAGGGGTAGTTTTTCGTTTTTCACGTGCCTAAATTAAAACAATCGCGCGTGAGATATTAGAACGGAATCGAGCGAGAAACCCCACGCGCTTCAGCCGTGGGATGAATCGCGTGCCGAATGCCGATTCCGCCCTCGTTGTGAACCAATTACTTTCGGTGACACGTAAACAAACAGGCGTAAAAGGCCAAATAATCGGCTCAAAGATGCAACACGGCCGCGTTAATAGCCATTTAAATAGTATAAATATTATTTTCGGCGACCTCTCTCCCTGTAAGTCGCTTAAGTGTGGAGAGGGACGGTCGCGTGGGGAGCAAAATGCAGGTCGTGAAGACGGTCAAAATTCCTGTTCACTATGCGACCACCAAGCACAAGCTCGACATCCTGAACCGTCTCACCGCTCGGCTGACCTACGGCGTTCGTCTCTGGTCGCAGATCATCGAAGCCAACAACATCCGCACCCGCAGCGGGTTGAGGAAGCGGGAATTCGAGCGGGAGGTGCAGAAGCAGACGGGGCTGAGCGCGGGCTTCGTCCAGTGCTGCGCCGACACCGCGCTGTGGATGTGGAAGAGCTACTGGGAACTCCACCGCGAGTGGAAGCGCAGAACCAAACAGGCACAGCGCGTGGGCGACGAACGGTGGTTGAGAAAATTGATGAAGCGAGAGCCACAGCCACCTTTCTCGAACGGGCTCAAGCGCAAAATCCCCATTTGGTTTGACTACCGCATCGGGAGCCTGGAAGAGGCCGAGACGATCAGACTATCACCTCGCGTCGTTCGTATCTCAACGCTGAAGCGGGGCGAGCGAATAACCGTCCTGCTCAATCCAGCAAAATACCATCTCGACCTGCTTGAGCAAGGAGAGATTAAGTCGTTCCAAATCGTCAAGCGTGGAAAGAAGTTCCGCGTCCACGTAAAGGTCGAGTACCAAATTCAGGATCAGCCCGTGAGAGCGGTTCGCGGGGTAGACCTCGGCGTGAGGCGGAGCGCGGCGACCGTGTTGCTGCGCTCTGACCAACCTCTGCGCCGGGGCGACTTCTCCGTGGTCCGCGATGGAGAGAAAACGCATCGGTTGAACGAGCTGAACAAAAAAGTGGCGAAACTGCAACGACTTGAGAAGTGGGAAGCGCTGAAAAAGATGCGGAACAAGCGCCGCAGAGTGGCAGAATACTACGACCGCCTGACCGCCAAACGGATAGCGGAGATCTCGCAGGGGTGCGCCGTCGCAATCGGCTACCCGAAGGGGATCAAGTACGAGAACTACCGGGGCGACGGAAAGCGAAAGCTGCGGCGTCTGATGGCGAGATGGGCATACGGGCGGATAATCCGCTACACCGTCGAGGAGTGCGCCGAGCGGGGTGTCAGCGCCGTTGCACCCGACGAGCGGTGGACATCGATGACGTGCCACCGCTGCAGCTCCCGAAACACCGAACGGCTGACGCAATCGGTCGTCCACTGCTACGAGTGCGGGCTGACCCACAACGCGGACTTCAACGGAGCTATCAACATCGGCTCCAGTATTTTGGCAACGCCTCGGAGCCGACGGGCCGAAGTTGACCCGGCCCTAACCAGCGATGAACTGGCCGAAGAGGTCAGCGAGGCTGGAAGCCCACACTTTTAAGCGTGAGAGTGGTCACAAGACAACTGCTAGAGCTTACCCGCCTGCTTGGAGAACTCCTCGAGCTTGTCCTGGAGAAGTTTCATTGCTTGGAGGATGATTTGCTCGGGTGGCAGGGAGCCAGAAGACTCGACGCGGAAGATGAACCTGGTCGGGTCCCCGGTGACCTTCACGGCGTCGTTCGAGCATTCCTCAGCGCATGCCTTGCACATAGTACACAGCGTCAGGTCCTTGACTTTGACCTTTTCATCGACGATTTCAAGTATGTTCTGAGGACATGCCTTGACGCACTCGCCACAGGCGTTGCATGTCTTCGGATCAAACTCGAGCACGGGCATGTATTTGTACGCGACTATCCCCGGTTGCCACTTCGCGTGCTCCTTGCCCAGGCCCATCCGCGCTATCGCGGTCAGCTCCAGACTTTGCCCTTTCTCGAGCTTGACCAGGGAAACAGAGTCGCTTACGGGAGTCACCTCATTGTCAGAGGATTTCAGCTCTCCGCTGGTTACTGCGGTCGGCCCCTCTATCTTGAGCGTCAGGTCCACGCTGCACTTCGGGCAACGCCCCTCGCGGCAACCGCACTCGCCTGGGAGGTCATAGCCCTTTAGCGGGGTCCGCAGCGGCACGAGGGCGAGCTGGTGGGCCAAGATCTCGTCGTACATGGCGGAATCGTTTACCTTGAACTCCACCTCATCCACGGCCATTATCGGGACCTCGCGTGTCGCTATCCGGCGCAAGGAATTCGCAAGAGCCGGATTGGCGTCAGACAGCACGAACTCCATCTCATTGCCTTCGAGTTTCCTTATTTCTATTTCCACCATACCACCGAAATCATTTTTCAGATGAGGTTAAGTTGTTTATACATATTTTGGCTGTGACTACACGCGCCTGCCGCGCCGACCGCCTTTCTTGCGGCAACCGTCCGTCGGTGTCGGTGTCGCGTCTTCGATTCGCCCGATCCTGAGACCCGCCCTCGCAAGCGCTCGGATCGCGGCTTGCGCGCCGTGGCCAGGGCTCTTGGACCCGCTCCCTCCTGGAGCACGCACCTTGATGTGCACGCCGCTGAAGCCTTTCTCCATGGCTTCCTCGGCCGCCCGCATCGCCGCCTGCATCGCCGCGTATGGCGAGGACTCATCACGGTCCGCCTTCACTATCATGCCGCCCGAGCAGCGTGCCACCGTCTCCGCCCCGGTGAGGTCTGTTATGTGGATGATGGTGTTGTTGAACGACGAGTAAATGTGTGCGACTCCCCATTTTCCTTCCGTCACGCTTCTCCCTCCCC
>CAYMXQ010000008.1:2093-3268 GCA_964394495.1 Hadarchaeota archaeon (SeqCode) | reverse complement strand
GGTGCCCCCAGTGGCTTTAGTTTAAAGTATGAGCCTTCAGCGTATCCGATGAGCGGCTCCTCGCTGACGGAGACGAGATAGCTGGGCACGTTGGTCTTCCTGCCGTTTATCGCGATGTGTCCGTGGGTCACGAGCTGCCGGGCCTGCCGTGGCGTCTGTGCCAAGCCCTTCCGGCAAATGATCGTCTGTAGGCGTCTTTCGAGAATTTTTTCTATTGTCAGCCCAAGCACATCGTCGAGTGTTGCCCCCGACCCAACTAGTCCTAGCTTGCGAAGCCGGTCCAAAAGCTGCTTTGTCTCCCGCTCGGCTTGGGACCCAGATGCGGCCAGCAAGTTTCGCGCCTGCTCCCTAAAGTTCCTGAGCAAGGTTTGGACCCGCCATATCTCCTCTTTCCGACGAAGTCCGAATTGACGGAGCGTCTTGTCCTCGGCGTCCATGCGTTCCTTCTCCCACGGGTGAGATGGTCTGAGGTACTTCTTGCGCTGGCGCTTCACTCTTTAGCCCCCTTCACCGGCTTTTCCTTCTTCTCCTCTTTCACCGGTTTCTCTTTCTTCTCCTCCGCCGGCGCCCCGGCTTTCTCCGTCCTGCCCTTCGCCTGTTTTGCAGCCTCCTCGCGGATTCTGATATCCTTTCGCTTCACGCCGACCACTAACCCTTTCCTGCCGGTGGTCCGCGTGCGCTGTCCCCGCACGGGCAGCCCAAGGTCGTGCCTTATCCCTCGGCGGCTTCTGATGCGGCGCTCCCTACCGGTATCAGCTCGCAAGGCGATGTCCACGTCTGTCCCGATGAGTTGGAGGTCCTCGCCGGTTTCGTAGTCCTTTCTGCGGTTGAGCATCCACTTGGGAATCCCGTACTCAGACGGGCCTTTGAGGATTTTTTGGATGAGCTCGAACTGTTCTTTGCTCAGGTTGCCCAGCTTTGCGAACGGGTCAACGTTGGCCACATATGCCACGGCCCGCGCGTATGCGATGTTGATTCCCTTTAGGTCAGATAGCGCGAGCTGTACCTGCCTCTTTCCTGACAGGTCTTTACCAGCTATCCGCACTATGTGCTTGAATTCATCAGGCATTCGAATCCCGAACCTTTTCTACATATGTTGAGGGGTTTATTAAGCCGTTCGAAGGGTGGCGCTTTGCACATTAATTCGAAAATTCGACCGCTTGCACATTTATTTG
>CAYMXQ010000008.1:0-2083 GCA_964394495.1 Hadarchaeota archaeon (SeqCode) | reverse complement strand
AAAGGTGGCGCCGGGGAGGGGATTTGAACCCCTGAGGCCCAAAGGACCACACGCTTTCCAGGCGTGCGCCTTAAACCTGGCTTGGCTACCCCGGCGCCAAGTAAGATTGGAAAACTATCCTATATTCGCTTTCTCTGGACGTCTGCTGGATGTTTTTTTCCACTTCCTGGGGTAGGTCCCAGGCGACATGACCACTCGCTCGGGTTTTGCGACGATCCCGTGCTCAGCCTCGCAAATGTCTCTGGAGTTCATCGTAGCTCTCGCCAGCGCCACTATTTCTCCCTTAAGTGTGAAAATTGCGATGAGGTCGTCTGGTGAGATCCCGGTATCTACGGTCAGAACCCCCGGAGCAGCCAAGCTCGCCCCGTGGCAGAGGGCATCCACTGCCCCGTCACGCACGATGAGCTTGGGCAGGTGCTGGGCCGCGGCCTCGACGGGCAACACGACTTTGCGGATGTGTTTCTCGTCACCGTCCTCGCGCCAGAAGGCATATGCGTCGGCCAGTTCGTGCAGATTGACTGAGGTTTCCTCCTTGAGTGGTCCGGTCCTAGTCCGACGCAGCTCCTGCATATGTGCGCTGCATCCAAGCACCTCACCTATATCGTAACAATTGCTTACAACAACCGCCCCTTCTGGGATAAAATTGTGAGTGCTGTCAACAGTTATGTCAAATACATGAGATTCGCTAGCTTTAACTCTCTTAATTGACTTGATTTTTTCCACGTAATACTGTCCTTCACATAGTTTTTTCAACTCATCAATATCCACATCGCGAATTCCGATGACCTTGAAGCGACGCAGGATTTTTCTAATGATATGTCGTGTAGGCCTCCTCTCCCCCCGCAGGACCAGATATATGCTGCCCCCGCACCTCAACTGATTTTTAGAAATGTGGTGTCTCTTCATTATGCCCTTGACAAGAGCCACACATTTTTGACTTACATGGTCAGAATCGTCCGCAACTCTGAACTTTTTCAACGCTCTTTCAATTTTTCTCATAACTTTTTGTTTATGCGGATGGAGACTTCCTACTTTCTCTATGAATCTTATTTTGTCGCCAGGAGTGTTTATCCCCACGTTATAAATTTTTGAGTCAGATTTGAAGTTACCCCCTCGATTTCTTGTTTGCGATATCTTACTCCGAATGCCGATTCTTTTGAGCAGCTGATAAATTCGTTTGGCGCTCGTGGGGTTCACCGTCGTGAATAGGATGTATGTGTAGTGCCCTTTTATATGAGTCTTCTTTTTGTAAAAAGCCAGACCGTCTCCGTCAAAATATCCCCTCAAAAATGCTGCTATCACCGATTTCGGGAGTTTTAACAGTTCTGCAAGTTCTGATTTTTTATTTGGACTTCGTACACCGAGAGAAAAAGCCACTCCGGCCAGAACAAAATTATCTGCTTGTATCTCAAATAGATTGTTTCTAATCATTCTGACGCGGATTGGCACGCCGGGGAATAATTTTTTGTAGAGTCTGATGAATTCATCTTTCAATTTCGCGCTCGTATTATGAAATATAACTCTGTGAGGCCGGATGTGTTTTTTCGTGTCGAACACGATACAACCATCTGAAGCCAGTAATCCAAGCAGATATGCTAGGTCTTCATTTACTGTACGTTGAGGCAAACGCACAATCATGCCGGTTTTTCCCTTGAGCTCCCCAATCTTCGTTTTTATTTCATCCCAGTTTTCGCAAATTCTTTTGACTCTCTTGACACTGATCCCGTACTCACCAGATGGGAAGAATATCCTTCGATCCAAATTCAATTTATCCGCGGCCGCACGTACACTCCCGAATTTTCTCAACAAGACCCGTTTACAAACATTTTTAACAAGTTTGTCGTTGATAAGCACGTCTTCATCCAGGAGGTCTACTAAATAAGGCGTCTCCTCACGGATGTTTATGATCCGGTGAGAATACGTGAAATCATTCTTTCTAAGTTTTTCTGCCGGGCACCACCTGCGCCCTGCATCCGTATCGACTAAGACATCGTGGTCCGGGGTTAACTCTAGACTTATCCCTGAGTCTGTAGTTATCTTGATCATCTCCTTAGGCGCGGGAAGTTTTTGAAAAGCTATGATA
>CAYMXQ010000007.1:0-26848 GCA_964394495.1 Hadarchaeota archaeon (SeqCode) | reverse complement strand
CTCCACCTCCGACAGATCCCTCCTCCCGTTCGTTATGACCATGATCTCGAACCTCCTGTGCAGGTCTCCTAGGACCTCGTGCACCTCGGGGTAGGTACCGATACAAGAACGGCAGCGTGCGACCAGATCCTTCCAGTTCCCGGGCAGGTCGAACTCCTTCCACCAGTAGTCTATGTCGTACCACTCGCGCCTCTCCATACCGACCCCGTCGTACCTGCGCTTGATCTCCCTCAGCGCGTCCTCTGGGCCCAGCCCCCACCTCTCCGCGTACAGCTTGGACATGCCATCGAACCAGAGCGACTCCGCAAAGTCCCAGTTTATGAGCGTCCCGTCCAAGTCGAATGATATCAGTCTGGGCATTCTAATCAATAGGTACTACGGGTACTGATAATTAATGTGTAACGCAAAATTAAAATGAAATAGGACCAGCCCCTTAGCTTGAGGAGCTGGCGTTTGCCCCTACACAGTTATGTTGCTCGCTGAAACCGTGCCGGTCCCCAAATCATTAAGGCTCCCAGTCAGGTTTCCGATCAGCACGTTGGTGGCCACTAGGTTCTTGTCGCATCCTGCGTTGGAGATGTTTACACCGTAACGCTGGGTCTTCACCGCTTGACCATCTGTAATTCGGTTGCTCGTGATGACGTTGTAATCCGAGAAAGAGAGACCAATCCCATCATAGGATCCAGCGCTGCTCCGGGAGTTGTTTATGCATACGTTGCCCGTCACAACGTTGTTGGAGCTATCGTAAATATTGATTCCATCGTAACCGTTCGACTCGATGGTGTTCCCCGACACAGTGTTTTTGTGAGAGGCAGAAAGACCGATTCCATAGCTGCTGTTTGACTCGACGGTATTCCCTGTTACATGGCTGTTGGAGCTAATGTAAAGATAGATCCCAACGCTACCGTTCGACGCAACGTTGTTATTGATCACCGCATTTTTAGGTGAGCCGCTCAAATAGATGCCGATATATGTGATTTCCTTGATCCAACAACCGCTTATCCTAGAATTTTCCACGTTTGTGAATCTAATTCCACAGCGGGCTATGGTCTGATTAGCCTTGTTCCCGTCTATGCTGAGATCCGCGATGAGGATGTTTTGCGCCCCGCTGGCGACGATGACATCAACATTTGTTCCGTTCGCCAGAAATATCTTAGTCGCCGCACCGGCCCCGATTAAGGCGACATTGCTTGGGACGGTGATCGTGGAACTCACTGTGTAAGTCCCCTCCCGGATGTAGACCGCCCCACCGCTGCTTGGCAGGGCATTGATTGCGCTCTGGATGTCCGTGTAGTCCCCCGAGCCATCCGCGGCCACTATAACGGTCGCGACTTTTCCTAGCCTGTTTGAAACGCTCGTGGCCAAGTCCGTTGCTGTGATTGTCCCATCAGAAATGTCAGAGCTGGTGATAGTTCCATCAGCTATATCCGACGATGTTACCGTGCCATCTAAGAGGTCATCGCTTGTGATGGTTCCATCTGCGATCTTCTCGCTCGTGATCGAGTTGTCCGCGATGTTCTCCGCTCCTGTTATCGCATCCGCCACATCCGAACTGAGATCAGCCATCCCGACCGAACCGTCGGCGATATGGGAACTCCCAACCGCGTTATCCGAGAGCCATACCTTTGTAATGCCGAAGGCGGCGATGTCAGCATCGGTGATCGTGCCGTCGGAGATTTTCTCGCTGGTCACCGCATCGCTCGCGAGCTCGTCCGTCCCTATCGCACCAGCGCCTATCGTCAGCGTTGGTCTAAGGATGATAGCTGTAGCTGCTGAGATGACCGCGACAATCGAAATGATTACTGCCACGACTGCTATAGGTATTGATTTTTCCATTTTTTTCACCTCCTTATTGGGTACTTGTACAGCGCCCCTCCTCGGCGCTCTTGGTTACTACCTTGATGACGTGCTTTTAGATTGTTTCTTCTGGGGAAAAGACCTAAACCAGAACGGGTTGAATTCCTAGGGGGCGCATCATGGAGAACTCTGGGTTCCTGGTATTGGGGGAACCGTTCGAGCTCCGCGAGAACGGCTCCCTGAAGGTGGACTTCGATTCAAAGGTCATAGAATTGGACCCGGGCAACCCGAGCCACGCGAAACGCCTCGAGCGCATCCTGAAGAGGAAGCTGCTCTTGGAGCTGGAGCCAGCGGTCAGGCAGTACAGCGAGAAGCTCGGGGTGAAGTTCAACAGGGTGACGATAAGGAAGCAGAGGAGCAGGTGGGGATCCTGTTCGGCCAACGGGAACCTGAACTTCAACCTCTGGCTCGTCTGCTTGCCGAGGGATCTCATCCGGTACGTAGCTTGTCACGAGGTCGCACACCTGAGAGAGAACCATCACGGTCGGGCTTTCTGGGAGCTCGTGAGGGGCGAGTTCGAGGACTACAGGGCAGTGAAGAAACGCCTGACCGAGCACTGGTCTTCAGTCCAGAAATGTTTCCGCTCCACATTTTCAGCAAGTTTAATGAACGAATGAGGCCCTCACTTTGTCCACATCAAAAGACCTTCGCGTGCGATTCCGACTTTCTTCCTCGCAGGCGTCGTGCAATACCGCTTGTTCACCACTATGACGCGCTTCGCCTTGAAACCAGCGTTTTCCGCCAGCTCGCTCAGTGAAACACAAACCTCGACCGCTCCTTCCGGAGAGCACCCATCCGAGGTGACCATGCAGGCATTTGCCCCGTGCCTGCAGACGCGGTACAGTTCTTTTATAGCGCCATGCATGTCCTTGAAGTAAGCCTTTGCCTCGGGCGGCTTGCCCTCGACGAACTCCGAAACCTTTGAGAAATCTTCATCTGCGACGCCCCCTGCGCGAACACCTATGAGCTCATCAGCGCGCGGCCCATCCACACCTAGGACCCACTGCTCGATCCTGTGCGCGTGGATGTACTCCTGCTTCCTCAGGTAGGGCGGAGAAGTTATCACCGCGTCGACGCTCTCGTCCTCGAGTCTCAGATTCCTGACGTCGCAGTGTTCGACCCTCACATCGGCAGGTTTTGCGTTGAAGTGCTCGACGTCGCGGCACATCTGCATGAGCTGTCCCCTGAGGGCCTTTCCGAGCGGCGGTACGTGGCGCTTGACCACCTTGACGGCGGCTCCGTCCTTGTGCGCCCAGCTACACCTCATCGCCGCGTTGGCCAGCCCCAGAAGCATGAACTCTCTTGTCGCTTCGTCCTCCAGACCCATTATGATACGCCTGAACGAGCAGATGTCATCCAACATTGGCTTGGGGAAAACTCTTGCGGCGAACCCCGGCACTTCTTCCTCGCGTCTGTCCAGTTCAGAACTAAACAACCCTTCGATCGACTCCCTGAGAACCGTCGCGTCATGACCCCTGATCTTCACGCGCGATGCAAAGAGCATGACTGGGTGCACATCGTACCCGACGCAATCAATGCCGAGTTCTTTGCACGCGAGTGTGGTTGTGCCGACTCCTGAAAATGAATCGAGCACGAGGTCGCCTTTTCCGAGCCTCCACGTCTCAGCCAGCAGCCCAACGAGGTCTCGAGAGAACGACTCCTTCATCAAAAACCAATTGTACACCGGGCGCCTGCGGTCGGGGAGCGGGGTGGCGAGCCTCCCCAGCTGAAGTTTCTCGGAGACTTTCAAGTTCATCCCAGCGCTTTCAGAAAGTTCGATTCGGCGTCAGTGAGCTCGAGCTCTGTCGCTATGCTTTTCGCCGCCTCTTTGTCGCGCTTGAAGATGGTGCCCAAGTAACGCATGACGTCCCTCCGCGCGACCCTAGCGGATGTGTGACAGCGCTTTGCGATTTTGATGGCAACGGCGTCCCGCACAGCCCGGTCTACCCGCGTCCTCGCGAATCGTTTGATGTGGCTCGGTGACTCCAGCTTCGACCACTTCAGCTTTTCACCTCTAGACAGCCCCACCCCGGCGCTCATGAGGTCGCTCGCGTACCCCCAGAGCCCGTACGCCTGCCCCCTCCGCGCGCGGCCGAGGAAGATGTCCGCCCTGGAAATGGCATCATAGACATTAACCCGGTCCGCAGGGTCGACCACTATTCTCGGAACATTCTCAGCTATCCAAGCGAGAGCGTCATCGGGAGGAAGATCAAGTCCCCACAGGAGAGTCCTGGCATCCTTGGCTTTATCCACGGAGAGGAGCCGCGTGAGGAAGTCGTACACGTCCGTCTTCCGGTCGCGACGGTAAAGTAGGAGGTCTTTGACTACCATACGTTTCTTGCCGAGCGTGAGCGTCTGGAGGTCGTTGATAGCAGAGCGCATGTCCCCCCTCGCGGTCTCGGCTATCGCGTTAAGCGCCTGGGGCTCTGCCGTGACCCCCTCTGCCCGGCATATCCGCTGCAGTTCTTTCACGATGACATCATCTGCCAAGCGCCTGAAGTTTACCCTCACGCACGCCGCCCGAATCTCCCAGGGAATATCGTATTGGTCATTAGCTATCAGAACGAGCGGGTTCTGAGTCTCATTGACCAGCTCCTGGAGGGCGCGGTACCCTCCTCTGTCGGCTGTTCCGTGGATGTTGTCCGCCTCGTCGAGCACGACAAGCCTCCTGCCACCGGCCCCGGCAAGCAATGTCCCCGCAGTCGCAGCGGCTCCGGCCACGCGTTTAATCTCGGCCAGTGTGCGCTTGTCGCTCGCGTTCATCTCGACAAAGTCCCAGCCGAACTCGCGCGCAATGGCAGCAGCAGCCGCGCTCTTCCCGGTCCCGGCAGGCCCGTAGAGCAGGATGGCTGGCTTGGACGGCTTGCCCCGCTTCCAGCCGTTGGCCCAGACTGCTATGTCTTGGACGGCCTTAGGCTGACCGACGACATCGGAGAGCCTGCGCGGTTGATATTTTTCTACCCACTGCTCCAGCATCCGAGCACCGAACCTGATTCGATTGAGTCCGATTTAAGTTTGAGCGGTCGGTGCCAAAACTAGAGCGTGAACAATCTCAAAAGAAATCGCGTGGATGAACTTTATTGACGTGCGAACTTTTTTCTCGTTCAACTTATTTTGTTATCCCAGAAAATCCACTTAAGCACAAAACGTGTAAAGAAATTGAGTGATTAGTTGAAGATTGCCATTATCGCTGATCCTCATCTCGGGGCCAAGTGGGGTACACCTAGGGAGCAAGACTCCTTCGTCCAGTTCCGGGAAGCTATAAAAAAATCACTCGACCTCGAGGCACATATCATCATCCTTCTAGGAGACATCTTCGACACCCGGATTCCGCGGCAGGAGGTCTGGGCTCAAGCCATGCGAATCCTCTCCCTGCCGGCCGCCAACGGACGGAACGAAATCAAACTTGAAAGTGCAATCGACAAGAACATGGGGGAGATTTCGCCCGTGGCTCTCCGAGGGACGCCTGTGATTGCGCTCCATGGGAACCACGAACGTCGCACGCTTGGGCTGACGAACCCTGTCGAGGCGCTCGAGGCAGCCGGGCTGCTCGTCCACCTGCGCCGTAACACGTTGATCTTCGACACGCCACAGGGCAAGCTTGCGATACACGGGATGAGCAACGTTCCCGAGCAGCACGTCAGGAAGGTGCTCGCTACATGGAACCCGAAGCCTGTGGATGGGGCGTTCAACATCCTGGCTCTGCATCAGTCGGTCGGACCGTACGTTTACTCGAGCGAGGAGTCGCCAACACTGGACATCCCGGACCTGCCCAAAGGGTTCGACCTCTACCTGTGCGGCCACATCCACAACCGCATCGAGTCCAACGCCAACGGCAAGCCGCTCCTCTTCCCCGGAGGCACCGAGCGCACGCAGCTGCTCCAGGTCGAGGCGGAGACCCCCAAGGGTTTCTACATGGTCGATTTCGACGAGAAGCTTAGTTACACGTTCATCGAGCTCAATTCTCCGCGAGATTTCTACTACGAGGAGATGAGGTTCGAGGGAGTCGGCATCCCTCATCTCAACGAGGCGGTGAGGGCGAAGGTGAGCGAACTCCTAGCGAGGCGCAGGAAGAACACGGAGAAGCCGCCGCTCGTGAGGATAAGGCTCGTCGGTACCATTGCAAAGGAGGCGTCTCGCAGCGAGTTCGACGAGCGGGCGATCGTACAGGAGTTCGCTGACAGGGCTCTGGTCGTTGTGAGCAAGGGAGACCTGGTCGCACCAGGACTGGAGGAGAAGGTGCAGCTCCTGAGGGAAATGAAGGAGCAGCGGATGTCCCTGGACGAGAAAGCAATGACACTGCTTGAGGAATACCTGCGCGAGTCCGGTCACACCCAGACGTTCGACGTCCGGGCGCTCTACGGCCTGCTGGTCGAGGGGCGCGATGACGAGGCGCTGCAGAACGTCTTCGGGGTGGTGGAAAACCTGGTGAAGGTCGACACTGGGAGGAAGTCTGATGATAACCCGCGTTAAGATGAAAGACTGGAAATCCCACCGCGACACGGACATCCATCTGGGCGACGGCACGAACGTACTCGTCGGCATGATGGGATCCGGGAAATCATCTGTTCTGGATGCCATAGCCTACGCACTTTTTGGGACACTGCCCGCCGTGCAGGCACGTCGCATCAAGCTGGAGGACCTGATCACCAACAGGCCCAGCCCTCTGGGCCGTGCGGAGGTGGAGGTCAGCTTCATCGCACCCGACGGGAACGAGTACACTGTCAAGCGCGTCATCGAGAGGGGAAGTGGGACGACGCTGTCCGAGCTCAGAAAAGCTACTGGCGAGGTTATCGAAAGTCCCAGCTCCGGACGCGTGAACGAGCTCATCCGGTCATTGCTCGAACTCGACTACGACCTGTTTGAGCGGGCCATCTACTCGGAGCAGAACCGCCTAGACTACTTCCTGACGCTGCAGCGGGGCAGGCGCATGGAGAGCATCGACGAGCTCCTTGGCATAAACAAGCTCGAAAAGGCGCGCAAGAGCATAGGCAAGCTGGCCGGCCGGGTGGAGGACCGTGCGGGGGAGCGCGAGGCTACGGCGAAACAGCTCAAGCAGGACCCATCAATCACACTATTGCCGACCCACGACCGAGAACTGAGGGTCCTCGAGTCATCCGCGCGGGAAATCTCTGATAGACTCCGGCAGCTGCAACCCGAACTTGAATATGCCCGCGACCAAGCGCAGCAGTTACGCAAAACCGAGCAGGAACTGGTACAGCAGGAGAAGTCATACCGCGAGCTTAGCGGGACGATGGGGGCGCTGAAGCAGCGGATAGACTTTGTGAGGATGAAACTGGGCGCATCAGCCGGCGCCAGCGTGGACGAGCTCCGGAGTCGGGTCGGAGATACGGAGCGAGCTTACGGCGAGAAAGTCTTGCTGGCGAACAAGCTCAACTCGGACCTCACGACCACCGCCTCAAAACTCCAAGGGCTGGAGACTCAAATGACCATGATCCAGGATGAGTTGACCAGGAGGACGATGGAGCTCGAGCGGAAGCGAAAGCTCAGGGCGGAGCTGGAGGCTTTGAGGCCGGAGGGACTGGCTGAGGCCGCTGAAAAAACTCAAACTGAACTCCGCGGCGTTGGTGACGAGCTCGCCGCTTCACGCGCCAGAATTCAGGATCTGAAACAGGCGATGGATGATCTGGCTGGAGCCGGGGCAACGTGCCCGGTATGCGAGAGTCCCCTCGAGGATGCGAGGAAGAAGGAGCTCCTGCGACAGCGCCGAGGGCAGTTCGAGAATCTGACGAGGCGTGTGAACGAACTGGAGTCGCGTCTGAGGGAACTCGGTGACGACCTGCGCAGAAAACTGGAGGCTCAGAAGAAAGCCATGCTGCTGGCGAAGGAAGTCGAGAACATCCCAAGGCTTGAGGAGGAGCGCTCGAAAATATCAAAACGGCTTGAGGAAGTGGAGCTGGAGATCCCTGGAGTCAGGGGGGAGAGCGAGAGACTGAAGGTGGAGGCTGAGCGCGCCCGAATGGAGGTAAACGAGATATATGAGAAATTATCGGGCGCGAAACAGGCGCTCCAACTCCGAATCGAGCTCGATGGACTGGACCTTGAGTTCGGGCAGAGGGCTGCGGAGAGCGAGCAAGTCAGGGAGGCGGTCGAGCGGCTGAAGCGCATCTACGACGAAGCCAAGGCGGACGGGCTCCGTAGGCAGCTGGAGGAACTTGTAGGGACGCAAGAGCGCCTCCGCGCTGAACTATCGGGCAAAGAACAGCTGTTGGCTGAGAAGAGGAAATTTGTGGAGAGCACAAGGGAGAAGCTCGCGCTCATCTCACGCTGCGAGGCGGAGGCCAGACACCTGAGGGGAGCTGTCCACGCGCTGGCAACGATCCAGACCGCACTCTCGCGGACGCAGACATCCATGCGCAGGATGTTCATCGACGGCGTCAACGAGGTAATGAGCGACCTGTGGGAGAGCGTCTACCCGTACGGGGATTTCGTGGGGATCCAGCTGGCGGTCGAGGGCGGGAACGGAGGCGACTACGTGCTGAAGCTCCGCGACCGCGCCGGCAACTGGGTGCCAGTCGAGGGAGTGGTGAGCGGTGGCGAGCGGACCGACGCGTGCCTCGCGCTGCGGATCGCGTTCTCGATCGTCCTCGCGCCGAACCTGAAGTGGATAGTATTCGACGAGCCCACCCACAACCTAGACGCGGAGGGGATTCAGGAGCTGGCGAAGGTCATGAGGGACCGCCTCCCGGACGTCGTTAAACAGATCCTGCTCATAACGCACGAGGAGCGCCTGGAGAGCGCGGTCAGCGGCTACCTGTACAGGTTTTCCCGCGACAAGGATTCCGACGAGCCTACCAAGGTCGAGCAGGTGTCCGTGCCCGAGCTGTTCGAGTGAGGTGTAGACGTGAGGGTAACGTGTGTGAGAGGAGAACCAAAGCTGATCGGCACGGGCCTGTACAGGCAAGTGTTCAGGGTGGAAAACACCGTGCTCAAGATATGGAAAGGGGAGAAGAACCTCAAGGATTTGCAGAAGCGAGCGGTTGATGTCGACTCCCACCAGAGAGAGATAAGGAAGAAAGTGGATTTCCTGCCGGCGTATTACGGGACGGTGATGGCAGAGGTCGAGCATGACGGCGCCGTCCACCCTGCGGTCGTCACTTTTCACGAGTACGTGGATCCCCTCCCGATGTATTCAATCGGCGCACTGAAGGCTGTCTTCGACCTGATTGGGAGGGCCAGCGGGCAAGGGTACGTGCTGGACATAAAGCTCTCGAACTTCGGGATGAAAAACGGGCACGTCTCCTATCTGGACGAGTACGGCGTCGGGAAGGGTCCTCTACCTCCAGATGTCCTAGAAGATCTCAACAAGTTAGTCCAGCTCGCGCTAAGCAAGATCAAGCGAGTGCCTCCCTGAAATCATTTCATCAGTGCTCAGTCGCTCAAATTTCTCAGCACATGGCACGAAATATTTAAATACACTATGGGAGAGGGTTCTCCTAAGGTGATCTAGTGGGTGCATCAAGGGCATTGGGAGCGTTGCTTTGTGTAGCCACGGTTCTTGTCGCGGTTCTCCACATATGGTTTGGCTACGTATGGCCGGACTCACAAAAGTGGGCACTTGGGGCGCTATCGTTCGCACTGCCCATAACAGTGGCTGTGCTTGCGGTCTGCGTGCTGGGCTTCTGGCTCGGATGGATCATGGCCACCACAAAGGAAGTGTCTCCTCTGTCTGCAGCGAAGTCAGAGGAGATAGAAAGCGAAGCGCCTAAAAAGTAAAACGACAGACAAGTTGGGCTTTTAAGAAGAAGCGCTTAAACCTATTGGGTGACCATTTGAACTACCGCCGATGGCTGATCGTCGGCTACATGCTCCTGCTGATGGCGTTCACGACGTCGATACTTTTGATTCCCGGCCAGAAGTACGACACGCTGACGACGTCGGACAGCGGATGGGAATACGACACCGCTTTTGAAATAAATCAAAGAAACGCTCTGGCAGACAACAACACGCTCTCACATGCACCGTACGGGCTGTACATCGACCCCTCGAATGAGTTCCATCCGCTGGTGGCAGTGGTAATGTACCGCAGCATCAACGCTGTCAACCCAAGCGTTACGCTGATGGACGTCGTCAAGTACTACGCCCCGCTTGTCTTCGCTCTATCGCTCATCCCGATCTTTCTCATGGGTAGGGAGTTCGGGGGCGATCTGGCAGGGTGTACCGCGGCATTCTTTGCGGCAACCTTGGTCTCGTCAATATACTGGCACAAGCTCGGGGCGTTCGACCGCGAGCCCACCCAGCTGATCCTCGCAGCGTGGGCGATGTTCCTCACCATAAAGCTGTTCAAGGCGCAGAAAAACGAAATACCGAAGTTCGCCCTTCTGACCGGGCTCGTGTACGGGCTGTTCGGTCTGGCGTGGGCGGGATGGCACTACATCATAGCTATCCTGGTGGGCGGCGTATTGCTGGTATTGCTCGTCGGGTTCCTGGGGAGCATAGTGCGCAAACCATCGGACGTGTTCGGGGCCATAAAATCAGCCATCCGCGGGCACCTGTGGGTCTTGGCCGGCTTGGCTGGTGTGATGCTTGTGATAACCATCATGTTGTGCGTAGTTGGTATGAAAAATCCGGAATTTTGGATAGGCGTGTTCAGCACCTACACGAGCTACCTCGGGCTCGGGGGAGGAGGCGGCGGAATCTCGCCCAGCCCCGCCTCGGAGATGCAGACGCCGAGCTCATGGGGCGACACCTTGGGCAAATTCTACGGGGTGGAAATTCTGACTGCGTTCATCCTCATCCTAGTCGCACTGGCGATCATAAAGTTCTGCTGGTCCAGGAAGCGGTGGGAATTGCTCACCTTTGCGTGGCTAATCGTCCTAGCAGCGATGGTGTGGCCGGGGATGGGACAGGCACGATTCGAGCGGATGTGGTGGCCGTTTCTGCCGGTGATGGCCGGTGTGGGCATGGCGACGCTGGTCTCCCTCGCACGACGTTTCTCCTTAGATCCATCTGGGACGTGGCTGAGGCACCTTCAGAATCCAATCACAATCGCGTTCATAGCGATCACAATCGCCGCTCCGTTCGCGGTCAACGCGTATAACGTCGCCAATACCACCACGCCTCCCACTGAATGGCATGGCAGAGGTCTTGATGAGGGATTCATGGAAGCGTTCGATTGGATTCAAGACAACACGTCCGAGAACTCTGTGGTTTCCATACAATGGTCTTTCGGACACCTCCTGACGGGCGCTGCCCGCAGGGCGACAGTGTGCGACGGCTGCGATGTCTATGGTGAGGAAGGTGTGTGGGAAAGCGACCCATCATTCGTCCCCAGACCTCCTGACTACATCTACTACGTGGAGGGCAACCAGGGGCTTATATACGGTATGGATGTCGCTAGAAGATCATTCGAGATAAACGGCAGGCGTATCGACGTCCAATACCTGCCCATTATGGGTGAGGAAGAGTTCAGATGGCTTCTCACTACCTACCGGGACAACTACGGCGTCAAGGTGGATTACGTGATATTCTCGTATGACGAATACTACAATGCGTACAACTACTATCAGTCCTCTCAGCCGATGAACATCGTGCTGATAGCGGAAAGGATCATTACGCCGTCAAGTTTACAGCCTACTATGGAGGGCCAGAACTATGTGTTCAATTTCGGTGGGAACAGGTCGGCGGTCGTCCTGGACTCCGAAACCCGAAACGTCTATCTCAGGACCGCTGACGGCAATCTGAACATGGACGGTTACGGCGTGTTGAGTGTGGACAAGCAGGGCAGGATATCGAGCTACAGTGGCTTCTTCCCGCCGTCCTCCACCCCGGACATCCAAGAAACGCTGGTCATCTTCCTCGATGACGACGGCAACTGGGTATCGGCGTGGCTCATCAAGGGTGTGTCCGACCAGATAAACAATCGTCCGATCCCGATGGGTATACGCGCATTCGCGGGAGCAATGGGTGACATAGACTACCTACAAACAGCTTTCACGAGCTCGAACGGCATGTTGAAAATCTTAAAACTCAATCACGTGCCGTATCCAATCTCTCCCGCGGCCGGTATGAGGATAAACGACAATACCCCTGACCTCAGATGGGCAGGCGCGATCGGTGCCAGCAGGTACGAACTGTTGGTGGACGACGACGCCAGCTTCTCCTCGCCGGTGATTCATGATGACAATATAACTAGTACACTGTACACTGCGACTGTAGCACTGCTCGATGGTGACTACCACTGGAAGGTCGCTGCATACGACACCATGAACAATCTGCTGGGTTGGTCTGATTCATCCACGTTCACGGTTGACACTCAGGTCCCAGTTCAGCCTCAGGCCTCTGGGCCGCAGGACGGTACCGAGCTCTCAACGCTGGAGGCAACGTTCACTTGGACCGAGCCAGAGCAAGGAGTCACATATGACGTCCAGATCGATGACGAGAACAGCTTCACCACTCCGTACGCGCACGAGAACACTGGACTCCCAACTAGTTCATACGCGTATACCTTTGAGAGAAACGGCACATACTACTGGCACGTTAGGGCGAAAGATGCGGCTGGAAACGCGAGCGAGTGGTCGAACACATTCACGCTGACCATCAGAGCACCTCCTCAGGCGCCAACTCTTAGTTCGCCCGAAAACGGGACCTCAACAAACGACAACACACCTGCTCTGAGTTGGACAGGGGGTAACGGGGACAACTACCGCTTGTTGTTCGGAACCAACCAAGACCTGTCATCTCCGACCTTAGACGTATTCCTCGCACCATCCGTAACTTCGTACACGATGCCTGATGAGAACGCACTCCTCGACGGCGACTACTATTGGAAGGTCGTTGCTGTCGTGGGCGCAGATGAGAACTCATCCGATGTCTGGACGCTCACCGTCGACACCGTCTCCCCAGAGGCGCCTGTGCTATACGCCCCAGAGAACGGGACCGAGACGAGCGACAACACCCCGACATTCGAGTGGTCGCCCAGCACCGGCGCGGACAACTACCGCCTGGTCGTGGACAGCGACATCGGGTTCGGCTCACCTGACATCGACGTCTGGCTGGCGGAGCACACTTATACGCCGCAGACGGAACTGGCTCTAGAAAACCACTACTGGAAAGTCTCGGCCAAAGACGCGGCTGGGAACGAAAACGAGTCATCCGTTTGGACGTTCGGTGTAACGTCATCTGGGGGTTAGACATGCAACGTCCGCGCGGAACACGTGACCTGTTCGGCGATGAACTGGTCAGCGTCCGCCACGTCACGCGCACGATGAGCGATGTGTTCGCGCGCCACGGCTACGAGGAGGTGGAGACGCCCCTATTCGAGCACCTCGAGATCTTCACTAAGAAAAGCGGCTCAAACATAGTGAACCAGCTCTACGCTTTCAAGGACAAGTCTGGCAGGGAACTGGCCCTCCGCCCCGAGCTCACCGCACCCGTCGTCCGCCTGTACATCCAGCAGTTCAGGTCCGCGCCCAAACCTGTCAAGCTCTGCTACTCCGGCAACTGCTTCCGATACGAGGAGCCCCAAGCGCGCAGGTGGAGGCAGTTCCTGCAGGCCGGGGTCGAGATCATTGGCTCAGCGAGGCCAGAGGCCGACGCTGAGGTGGTGGTGCTCGCGGACAGCCTGATGCGCGAGCTTGGCCTGAAGGACCACGAACTCAGGGTCGGCGACATCCACCTGCTCCGGGAGTTGCTCGCGCACGCTGGCGTGAAGGTAGACGCCCAGGACCACGTACTTAGGGCGATAGACTCGCGCGAGGAGCAACGAATCCAAGAAGAGCTGAAGCGGGCTGGGGTGAAGGGAAAGGACGGTGAACTATTACGCGCACTGATAGCGCTGCGCGGCGACGTCGATGTCATGGACGAAGCGGAGGCGCTGCTCAAGGATATCCCAAAGGCGGCTTCTGCTCTGAAGAACCTGCGCGAGGTAATAGAGCGCCTCGGACCGCTTGGAGTGAGAAAGTTTGTTATAGACCTAGGCATAGCCCGCGGGTTAGAGTACTACACGGACTTCGTCTTCGAGATATACGTGGACGGAGTCCAGGTCGCGGGGGGCGGGAGGTACGACGATCTCGTGAAGCTCTTGGGAGGTGACCCTGCTCCAGCAATTGGCGTCGGGTTCGGCGTGGACAGGATCGCGTCGGTTCTGCTTAACCGTGGCATGATGGTCCCCAAGGACAGGCTGGACTGCATGGTACTCCCAGCAGAAGAAAAGGTCTTGGACGAGTGTTTGAAGATAGCCACGGAGATGCGCGGTGCCGGTCTGTCCGTGGACGTGGATATTATGGGTCGAAAGCTGGGCAGGGCGCTGGAGTACGCGAACGCGCTGAAGGTGAAACGTGTGGTAGTGGTCGGAGCGAAGGACCTCGAGAAGAAACATGTAGCGCTCAGAGACATGGTGACCGGGAAGCAGGAGCTCGTGGCTCGCGACAAGATCGTGGATAAACTAAAATCTGTAACCTAACTTCTCGAAGACCTGTCTCATCAGCAGCGAGTCATGCTCGAGCACAGGCGACTCTGATATCAGCGTTATGTTGATTTTTCTGTTTAGGATCTCCTTAGCCAGCGGTTCGAACGGTGGCCTGTCGAACTTTAGCGGGAGGTGATGGTGCTCGTTTCCGTACCCAGGGATCTTTGCAGGGGTCCACTCCATCGAGGTGAAGTGGCAGTGCAGGTGCTTCAGTTTGAGGGGCTCGATTTTCTTGAAAACCTCCGCGTAATCTATCTTCCCCGCCGCCCTGGCGTAGATATGGGAAAAATCCACCACTGGCGCGCAGCCTCGGACTTTTTTGCAGAGTCCCGCTATCTCATCCAACGTGCCGAAAGCGCTGACCTTCCCAGTGGTCTCGTGTCCCAACGCCACTCCTTTAATCCCTCTCGACTTCATCCTGTCCAGCATGTCCAGGCACGCATCCTCCACGACCTTGAACGCGGCTTCGGGAGAAAGTGAGCCGTAGTAACCTGGATGAAATACCGCGACGTGCGCTCCCATGTGGAACGCCCGCTCGACGGAATCTAATATACGCTTCTTCGAGGCCTCGACCTTCTCTCTCTCAGCTGAGCATAGGTTGATGAAATACGGGCAGTGGACTGAGAGCAGGATGCCGAGCTCCTTCGCGAGCTTTCCCACCTCGTCTGCCATGTCGTTCTTCATCGCGACTCCACGGACAAACTCAACTTCCATCGCTCTGAGCCCCAGCTCCGCGACTCTACGTAGGCCTCCCAGCGTGCTGTGCTCCTCGCTCGAGATCGGGACTCCAGCCGGACCGAGGTAAATCATGTTCTTCCCAAAACCCTTATGGTAGGACACAAAAAATCTTTCGGGAGACTAAATGCTGAGCAAGGCTCGAGGTCGGACTGAATCTCTCGTGCGGCCGATAGCGGAGGCGCTCGCGAGGGCTGGCGTCACACCGAACTCGCTCACGTTTTTGGGCCTGGCCGTTGGTCTGGTCGCGGCAGTGTTCTTCGTAAAGGGGGAGCAGCTCCTGGCAGGTGTAGTATTGCTTCTTTGCGGAGGTTTCGACATAATCGACGGTGCGGTCGCGAGGGCGGCCAGAAAGGTCACTGCTTTCGGGGGCGTGCTCGACTCCGTTGCGGACAGATACGTCGATTTCATTATACTCATCGCAATCGCGTACGCCGGCCTAGCCGAGGCTGGTCTAATATCCGGCTGGAGCTGGGTTTTCATCGCGATAGCCGGCAGCTTCATGGTTAGCTACATCAGGTCAAGGGCAGAGGCCGCTGGCTCCGGCAAGCTCGATGTGGGTATAGCGGAACGCGCTGAGAGGATACTGATACTGGCCGTCGGTGCGATAACAGGATACACGAGGTACGCGGTTGTTGTCATCGCAGTACTTACACATCTGACAGTGCTGCAACGATTGATCGTGGCCAGGCGTCGTCTGCGCTAGCTCGAGATTTTCACGTAGAGGTCCTTTATGAGCTTGACACCTTCGCGGAAGAGCTCCTCGCCCTTCTTGGTGATCTTGTAGTACTTGCGCGCGGGTTTCCCCCTCTGTTCCTTCCTCTGTTCCTTCCAATCCACCGTGACGTATCCGTCCCTCTGGAGGCGATAAAGTACCAAGTATGCTGTGACGGTGGCGGGCTTCCACCCGAAACGCTTCTGGATTTCCTGCCGCAGCTCGTACCCGTACATCGGGCGCTCCTTCAGGAGCTTCAGGAAGTACGGCCAGAGCATCTCTGCAGTGGTCTTCTTCTTAAGTCTAGCTACCATAGAAAACCCTCTCTTCTCTCCTCAGCAAGCCTTATATAGCTTATCTAAGGAGATATTCCCTAGGTTGAAATATGGATGTAACAAGTCTTCGATGCTACAACTGCGGACACGAATGGCGTCCAAAAAAAGGAAAAATGCCAAAAAGATGTCCTTCATGCCTTTGTATCTTGGGTGAAACTAAGGCTACCAAATGGAAGCGCGCAGAGAGAAAATTAGCGGAGTTACTCGTTTCACGTGGTTGGCGTCTGGAGTCAGTGGGGGGGCGGAAAATAATTGACATCTGCGCTGAGCGAAAAGGGAAGAAGCTGCTCATAGATGTTAAATATGGCCAGAGCTACCTTATTAGGCGTTCACAACTTGAGCACTTGTTCAAACATAAGAACAAAACCACAGCTGTGGGTTTTGCTTGTGAAGTTAATGGGAAATTTTATTTCCTCAAATTGGAGGAAGCTCTAGGGTGAGCGAATGTCTGAAATAAAAGTAGCGATAGTCGGAGTTGGCAACTGCGCCTCCTCGCTGGTGCAGGGCATAGAGTACTACAGGAATGCGCGCGAGGACCAGTTCGTCCCAGGGCTCATGCACGTCAACTTCGGCGGCTACCACATCCGAGACATCAAGTTCGTGGCGGCCTTCGACGTGGACGCGAACAAGGTGGGCAAGGACATATCCGAGGCCGTATTCATCCCGCCAAACTGCACAATCAAGTTCAGCGATGTGCCTCAGATCGGCGTGGACGTGGTTAAGGGCCCGGTGCTGGACGGCCT
The DNA here is from genome assembly GCA_964394495.1 of Hadarchaeota archaeon (SeqCode). Taxonomy (GTDB): domain Archaea; phylum Hadarchaeota; class Hadarchaeia; order Hadarchaeales; family Hadarchaeaceae; genus B75-G9. The sequence goes on along the minus strand of CAYMXQ010000007.1, from coordinate 10,033 downwards.
GGGGAAGTACCTGAAGCCGGTCATACCGATCGACCCAACCCAGCAACCTGTCGACGTGGCGAAGGTGCTGGAGGAAACGGATGCTGACGTCATGATAAGCTACCTGCCCGTGGGGAGCTACGAGGCCTCCCGGTACTACGCAGAGCAGGCGATCAAGGCGGGGGTGGGGTACATAAACTGCATCCCGGAGTTCATCGTCTCAGGCAAGGACTGGGCCAAGAGGTTCGAGGCCGCCAAGCTGCCGTGCGCTGGAGACGACATCAAATCTCAAGTCGGCGCGACGATCCTGCACAGGACGCTCGCGAGGCTGTTGATCAACCGCGGTGTGAAGCTGGAGGAGAGCTACCAGCTGAACATAGGCGGAAACACCGATTTCCTCAACATGCTAGAGGAGGAGAGACTGAGCTCGAAGCGCATTAGCAAGACCGAAGCGGTGGCAAGCCAGGTGCCGTACGAGGTGCCGTTGCGTATAGGCCCGAGCGACTACGTTCCCTTCCTGAAGGACAACAAGGTTTGCTACATCCACATGAGGGGGACAAAGTTCGGTGACATCCCGCTCACCATAGATGTCAAACTTTCCGTGGAGGACTCGCCGAACAGCGCGGGTGTGGTTATAGACGCCATACGCGCCGTGAAGCTGGCGCTAGACCGAGGAATCGGCGGGCCGCTCATAGGAGTCTCCGCGTACTTCTTCAAGCATCCGCCAATACAGCTTTCCGACACAGAGGCGAAACAGGCCGTGGAGGACTTCATCGCGGGGAGGAGAGAGAGATGAAAGGAAACGGGACACCAGCCATAGTTATCGTCGGGCATGTCGCAATAGACACGAACAAGTTCTCACATGGTATGATAGAGAGCGCGATTGGCGGGGCTCCAACATACGCGGGGCTCGCGCTCGCCGCGTTGAGGAAGAACGTGGGCGTGGTCTCGAAGATCGGGATTGACTTCACGGAAAAGTTCCCGCCCATATACGGCAAGCTCGGGCTGGACACCGAGGGAATATTGGTAAGTGGTGAGTACACGACGGCTTTCGAGAACACTTACGATGACAGGGGGTACCGCACCCAACTGTGTACTCACGTCGCGCCGAAGATAACTCCCGATGACATCCCGGAGCGTTATTTGGACGCAGATGGGTTCTACGTGTCTCCTCTAGCGGACGAGGTGACGCCCGAGACGATGGAGAAGATCAAGGGAGACAACATGGTCGTGATGGACCCACAGGGCCTGTTCAGGCAGATAGACGACAAGGGGAGGGTCACGATCAGGTCGGATGTCGACCTCGAACCGTTCCTGGAGCACGTTGACGTGGTGAAGATTGGCAGGGACGAGGCGAAGCTGATCATGAATGAACCGAAGCAGCTCCTCAAGAAACTGTGCGAGATGGGGCCGAAGATTGCGATACTCACGAGAGGGGAGGATCCCGTGCTGATGCTATCAGGTGGGGAGTTTCACGAGGTAAAGAGCCTGAAGGTGGACGCGCGGGACCCGACCGGAGCCGGGGACGTTTGGGGGGCGGTGTTCCTGGCCAGATACATAGAGACGCGTGACGCGGTTGAGTCGGCGAGGTTCGCGTCCGCTGCCGCCGGGTTGAAGATAAGGTATAAAGGACCTGTGGGCTTTCCTTCAGAGAGGGAAGTGTATGCCGCGATCCAGAAATAAGGCAGGACCGAAGCTTGCGAACCCGGCTCCTCTCGGGCTGATGGGGTTCGGCATGACGACGGTGCTGCTCAACATGGTCAACGTCGGGCTGCTCTCGACGACCGGTATGGGGATGATACTCGCCATGGGGTTGTTCTACGGCGGTATCGCGCAGATAATCGCTGGCATACTTGAGTACAAGAACGGCAACACTTTCGGGACCGTCGCGTTCTGTTCTTACGGCCTGTTCTGGCTCTCGCTTGTCGCCATTTTGGTGTTCCCGACGTTCGGCATATCTGGAGCCGTGGACGCGAGGGCGATGGCGGCCTACTTCATAATGTGGGGCGTCTTCACGACGTACATGTTCGTCGGCACACTGAAGATGGGCAGGCAGCTGCGGGTGGTGTTCCTGACACTGGCCGTGCTGTTCTTCCTGCTGGCCGCGGCGGATCTGACCGGGAGCAACATCTTGAGGGTCATAGCCGGCACAGAGGGCATATTCTGCGGGCTGAACGCGATATACCTCGCATGCGCTGAAGTGCTGAACGAAGTCTACTGTAGAAAGGTCCTGCCCACCTGATCTAGTATGTCTTTGCTATCAGGACGGATGTCTTGGCGGGCTTAGAGCATACGGGGCATGCCCCATCGGCTTTACCTTGGGCATGTTCCTCGCCTAGGACGCTCCCGCCGGTCTTCTCCTCCAGTTCCTTCCCGCACGCATCCTTCCCGCACCACGGCGCCCTCACTATCCCGCCACGCTCGCCCATGACACTCTTGATCTTACCGAGTTCGTCCAGCTTCTGTATGCTGTCCATGAAGGACTTTCTGGCCCTCTCCCGCATCTCCTCGCCCATCTTGTCCAGGAGCTTCTCGACTTCGTGGACGAAATCCTTGAGAGGTATCGCGAGGCGCTCTCCTGTGTCCCTCCTGACAGCGGTGACGTGCCCAGCCTTGACGTCCTTCGGCCCCATCTCCAAACGCAGCGGTACCCCGTGCCTCTCCCACTCGTAGAACTTTTTGCCAGGGCGGATGTCGCGCTCGTCGAGATGTACCCTGAGGCCAGCAGCGCTCAGCTTCCTCTCTATGTCCTTCGCCATGTCCTCGGCGCCCTTCTCCTCCTTGAACGGTATCGGGACTATCACGACCTGGACGGGCGCTACTCCTGGAGGGAAGCACGGACCCATGTCGTCGCCGTGGACCATCACGGCGGCGGCGATGACCCTCTCGGATATCCCGTAGCACACCTGGTACACGTGGGCGTGCTTTCCGTCCTTCTTCTCATACTCGACGCCGTAGACCTTTGAGAAGTTCTGGCCCAGGTTGTGGATCGTGCCAATTTGCAACGTCCTCCCGTCAGGGGCCAGCGTGTCGAAAGCTAGGGAGTACACGGCCCCCGCGAACGTGTCCCACGGCGGGCGCTTCGTGACGACGTACGGGACGCCGAGCTCGTCGAAGAAATTCTTGTATAACTCAACGGCCGCTCTCACCTGCGTCTCCGCGTCCTCCGCGGTGGCGTGCGCGGTGTGTGCCTCCTTGAAAGTCGTGACCTCGCGCAGCCTGACCAGCGGCTTGGTCATCTTCGTCTCGTACCTGAATATGTTGACTACCTGGTAGACCTTGAGCGGCAAATCGGCGTGCGAGCGCACCCAGAGCGCGAACATCGGGTATATGGAGGTCTCGCTGGTCGGGCGGAGGGCCAGCCTGACGTCCAGCTTGTCCTTACCACCGTGCGTCACCCAGTATACCTGCCCCTCGAAGCCGCGGATGTGGTCGGCCTCCTTCTTGAACAGGTTCTCAGGTATCAGGAGCGGGAACAATACTTCCTTGTGCCCTGTCTCCTCGAGCATCCCGCGCACGATTGCGAGCACGTTGTTGCGCAGCTTCAGACCGTAGGGGAGCCAAACATACAGCCCCTTCACCGGGTAGCGCGTGTCCATTATCTCCGCGTTCCATATTGCCTCGTCGAACCACTCGCTGAACTCTTTCTTCCAGCGCTCGCGCTTCAACCGCTCACCGGCAGATACTCGATTCGCTAACTTAAACCTTTAGCGCACTTTGGACGCCGAAACTCCCAGACTTTTATAAACAACTGGAGATAGATTTTGGGAGTTCATGGCGAGGAAAAGAGTTCTGATGGTCATCGCGCCCGAGAACTTCAGGGACGAGGAGCTCTTGCACACGAAGGAGGAGCTTGAGCGCGCCGGGTTGGAGACAGTCGTAACGAGCTCTAGAACCGGTGAGGCCAGGGGCAAGCTAGGTGCTCGAGTTAACGTTGCCATCAAGCTCGACCAGCTGAGAGTCGATGATTACGATGCCTTGGTCTTTGTCGGCGGCTCTGGTTCGGCGATTTACTTCGATGACAAGCTGGCACTCTCGATGGCGAGAGATGCGTTCAGCAAGGGCAAGAAAGCATGTGCAATTTGTATCGCACCGGTGATCCTCGCCAATGCGGGGGTGCTGAGAGGAAAGCGCGCAACGGTGTTCCCGGACGACTCTATTCAGAAGATCAAGGACAAGGGTGCGACATACACCGGAAAGCCCGTTGAGGTCGACGGGAAAGTGATAACTGCGAACGGCCCGGCTGCTGCGCGGGACTTTGGTCGCGCTATAGCGAAGGCGCTCAAAGGCTAGGTGGGAAGATGGCGGACATACTGATAAAGAACGGCCACGTCATAACGATGGACTCCCATAGAAAGGTGATTGAGCGCGGCTCTGTCGCGATCAAGGACGGCAAAATCACGGCCGTCGGGGACAAGGTCAGAGAAAAAGCCGATGTCGTGATCAACGCCACGGGCAAGGTCGTGATGCCCGGGCTCGTCAACGCGCACACGCACCTCGCGATGACACTCCTGCGTGGTGTCGCTGATGACATGGAGCTGATGCCGTGGCTCGAGACGAAGATCTGGCCTCTTGAGAGGAAACTCACAGGCAAGCGCGTCTACGCGGGCTCGTTGCTCGGCTGCCTTGAGATGGTCAAATCGGGGACGACGTGCTTCGCGGACATGTACTTCTTCATGGAGGACGTCGCCCGCGCGGTAGAAAAGTCCGGGATGAGGGGGGTGCTGTCATACGGGATGATTGAGAAAGGAGACCCGACTCTGAGGAACAGCGAGACGAGGAAAGGGACTGAATTCGTGAAGAAATATCACGGCAGGGCGGATGGGAGGATCCTGACCATGTTCGGACCGCACGCACCGTACACGTGCTCGGTCGAATGCCTCCTGAAAGTGAAGGAACTGGCTAAGAAGCATGGTGTAGGCATCCACATACACCTGGCCGAGAGCGACGACGATGTGAAGAACACCACGGCGTTCCAGAGCGAGAGGCCGGTCAAGCTCCTCGACAAGATCGGGTTCCTGGGGCCGGAGGTATTGGCCGCCCACTGCGTGAAGGTCAACGAGGATGAGATCGGGATGCTGAGGAATAACCACGTGAAGGTCGCACACAACCCGGTGAGCAACCTGAAACTTGCTTCCGGCATGGCCCCCGTCGCCAGATATCTCAAGGAGGGAATCGTGGTGGGGCTGGGCACGGACGGCGCCGCCAGCAACAACAGCCTCGACATGTTCGAGGAGATGAAGGTCTGCAGCCTGATGGCAAAGGTCCGAGAATCCAGTCCAACTGTTGTAAGTGCCGGCGAGGCCCTGGAGATGGCGACAATTGGCGGAGCCAGGGCGCTCAGGCTCGAGAAGGAAGTGGGATCGATAGGTGTCGGGAAGAAGGCCGATGTGATAATAGTTGATCTTAAACAACCGCACCTCACGCCTCTGCACAACGTCGTCTCCCATCTCGTCTACGCCGCCAGAGGGGGCGATGTCAGTACTACTATAGTGGACGGGAAAATCCTTATGCGGGAGAGAAAGGTCCTTACCCTCGATGAGGATAAAATCATGAAAGACGCTCAGGACATATCGGATGAACTCATAGCTGAAGGTGGGAGATCGAGATGAGGATCAACATCGCCGCCCTCGCGCCGAAGGGAAGACAGAGGATCGAGTGGGTTGAGCACCACATGCCTGTTTTGATGAAAATACGCGAGGAGATGGCCAAGAAGAAACCGCTGAAGGACCTGAGGGTCGGTATGACGCTGCACGTCGAGGCGAAGACGGCCGCGCTCGTCAGGACTTTGATCGCGGGAGGAGCGGAGGTCGCCATCTCGGGATGCAACCCGCTCTCGACCAAGGACGACGTAGTCGCGGCACTCTTGAAGGACGGGATAAACGTTTACGCTTGGCGGGGGCAGACCGAGCGCGATTACTACGACAACATCGACCGGGTACTGGACCACCACCCTGACATCTTAATCGACGACGGTGCGGACTTGGTCTCCGAGGCCCACAAGCGCGCCGATCTAGTTGGGAAAATCAGGGGGGCGTGCGAGGAGACAACCACCGGGGTGAACAGGCTGAGGGCGATGGCGGCCGATGGCGCGCTGAAGTTCCCGGTAATGGCGGTGAACGACACCCCTGCGAAGCACCTGTTCGACAATCGCTTTGGCACTGCCGAGTCGACCCTCCAGGGGATAATGACGGCGACGAACACTTTGATGGCGGGCAAACAAATCGTGGTTGTGGGCTACGGCTACGTGGGGCGGGGCATATCCTCGAGGGCGAAGGGACTGGGAGCGATCGTGACCGTCGTGGAAACCGACCCGATAAGGGCGCTCGAGGCCGTGATGGACGGTTTCAAGGTCTCGCGCATGTCAGAGGCCGCGCGCTCCGGAGACATATTCATAACGACGACGGGGAGCATCAACGTCATCAACAAGGAGCACATACTCCGGATGCACGACAGGGCGATACTCGCCAACGCAGGTCACTTCAACGTCGAGATAGACATCAAAGGGCTGTCCGGAATCGCCAAGCGCCGGAAGATACTGGAGGACGTTGAGGAGTTCAGGTTCAGGGACGGGAGGAGGATATATCTGCTCGCGGAGGGGCGTCTGGTCAACCTGGCCGGGGAGCGCTCTCTCGGCCACCCGATGGAGATAATGGACATGAGCTTCGCGCTCCAGGCGTTGAGCGTCGTATACCTTGCGAAGCACGGCAGGGAACTGGGGCCGATGGTGTACGATGTCCCGGAGGATATAGACAGGAAGGTTGCCGAGCTGAAGTTAAAATCGCTGGGCATCAAGCTGGAGAAGACCACTCCAGAACAATCCAGATACGCCAAATCTTGGTTAACCGGCACATAAAGTCTAAAATAAATTAACAATGCTTGGGACGAACTAGCTCAGCTTGAACCTCAGCATCGCCGCCATCCCCTTGAACGCTATCTGAAGCTGCTTCCCTTCCTCTGTCTCGGTCGATATGAACTCGATCTTCGTGTTGAACTTCTCTGCCAGCGCCAGCAGCTCCTGGGCCACGTCCTCGCTCTTGACCAACGACAGCCTCCGCTCGCCGCACTTCGGGCACTCCTTCCCGGCCAGCTGCCTCTGATAGAAATCCGGGTTCTCCGTGGTCTCGTGCATCTCGTGCCCGCACGCCTGGCAACGGACGGCCATCCTGCTCTTCCGAAGCCCCTCCGAGACGAGGAGCAGCTCCACCGCCCCCTGCTCCAGTGCGCGTCTTATCTCGGCCTCACCGTACGCCACCAGCCCCTTTCCAGCGACGAGCTCCTCCATGAATCGCTGCATGAGGTCCTTCTCCTTCAAAATCTCCAGGTCCGCGAGGATGTCACCGGACTTTCTCACGAGCTCCTTGATCCCCTGCTCGTCGGTGTAACCCGTGTCGAGCACTCCAGCTATCTTCTTCTTCACCTCGTCATGCAAGAGCCCGCTGCTCAGGAAATCCTCCTTCGTGGGACCTGGCCCACCGACGACGATCGCCTTCATGTCGGGCGCCTGTGAGAATATCCCGTTGGCGGCCTCCGCCACCCGCTTGGCGTACTCGTGGGCCGCGATCTCCCTAAGGCGCTCGAACCTGCGAGCCGACTGCCCTCCTTTACTGTGTTTCCCCGGGACCGCGGACGTGAGCTTCCTCACTATGTCCACGTGCTTACCCCGCAGGGTCGCTATGGTGGCCTCCCTCCTGTCCATGACGAGCAGACCTATGCTCTCCTTGACCCGCAGCATGTCCTTCAGCGGCTCGATCACGAACTCCTGGTCGCACCTGTACATCCTGATCGTTACGGGCTCGGGCGGCTCGATCCAGTAGAGCTGGACGTCCGCAACATCATCCCTGCCTGCCACGTTCCCGCAGAATATCGCCATGCCGTGTGAGGGCGGTCTCCTGTGCGCCTCGATGTACGTGCGCAGGAACTGGATGACGCGCTCGAGAGCGCCCACGACGTTCTTCCTCGTGGCCGTGGACTTTATGTTGGAAGCCGTGCCCTGCTCGTCGCGGAGCTGCTGCACGACCTTGGAGAGCTCGGTGTCTGGGCTCACGTAGACCGAGATCAGCTCAGTGCCTCGGCCGCGCTTGCCCTCCAGATCTTCGAGCATCCGCTTGAACTGGTATCGCGCCTTGCTGTCTACCGTCATTTCAATCGCCACCACAAGTTTCCACGGCAAGCAGTATAATACTCACTGATTTGACCAGCCAGTTGATATGAGCATTTTTTCTCCTTAATAAACGACCTCGGCACAAAAGCTCGGCGGGAAATGTTGAACAAGACAACTGATACAAATTCCACTAGTTATATAAGTTTATATAATGGAGATTTAGACGTGGGGAACATGCCAAAGCGACCTGAGATACTTCACTACCCTCGGCTGGACACCGTCATTATGATAGAGGATGCCATCCGGAGCGCGAAGGAGTACCCTACGAAGGCAGAGCTGCTCAGGCACCTGCCCAAGAAGGTGATGTACCAGACGTTCAATCTGGTCCTCGATTACCTCCAGAGGTCGAATAAGATAATCGTGACAAAGGACGGCAGGATAGTCTGGGTGTTCGCCGACAGTGAAAAGCTGAGGAAGCTGATGGCTGAGAGCAAGAAGGTGTAACGTTTTGTGCGAAGTGCGTTTTTCGAAGGCGTTCAGCGATGAGTACGCGAAACTCAAGAAGCGGGCCGATGGCGGGGACGGTGAGGCAAGGTATCTCGTGAAGATAATCGACAACGGAGTCGCGAAGCTGAAGCGAGATCGGGAAAAGGGAAAGCGGATTCAGAAACGGCTCATACCTCAGGAGTATGTGGTCAAGTACGGCGTGACAAACCTGTGGAAGCTAAATCTGGATAAGTACTGGCGGATGATATACACTATCGTGGGGGACGAAGTCCGGCTCGTGAGCGTCATTTTAGAGGTTTTAGACCACAAGAAATACGATAGGAAATTCGGGTACCGTACCACTTAAAGTTAATAACATGACGCAGAATCTCGTCTGGAGATACGGTGCTGGTCACGATATGTTTTGGAGGTTCGATCGTCGCCCCGGACAAGCCCAAGACTGACCTCATCAAAGAGATAGCCAAGGCCGTGCGCACGTTAAAGTCCCATAATCACGGCATCCTCATCGTCACCGGCGGAGGCGGTCCTGCACGCGACTACATCGGGGCTGCCCGCGCGCTCGGTGCCCCAAGCGGCTACCTGGACAAGGTCGGCATAGACGTGACGCGCCTGCACGCCCGCATGATCATATCCGCGCTCGGTGACATAGCAGAGCCCGACCCCGTTACCATGGTGGAGACCGCCGTGCGAGTCGCCCTGAAGAACAAGGTGCCCGTGATGGGGGGGACGAACCCGGGGCAGACGACGGACGCGGTGGCCGCGATGGTCGCCCAGGCCAGCAGGTCGGAGCTCCTGATATTCTTCTCGGACGTTGATGGTATCTACACTGCCGACCCGAAGCTGGACCCGGCCGCGAGGAAGATCGAGAAGATGACGACGGGGGAGCTGGGGGAGAGGTTCGCGGGGGTGAGGGCCGAGCCCGGGATGAGGACCATAATAGACCCCGTGGCCGCCAAGCTGATCGAACGTTCTAAGATCAAGACGCTGTTCCTGGGCGTGGGGGAGATAAAACGTCTGCCGGATATTGTGAGAGGGGGAAGTCATACGGGGACGACGATAATGCCTGTGAGCGAGTAATACTCAGAACGAATCCAAAGGGACTACAAGTGAGATAAAATCCTAATTTTTAATTTTGTAATTGCCCCTCTCCACAAACTCCAGAATGTCGTGGTCACGCAAGACCTGCAACTGTTGACGAATTTTGGGGCGTATGTGTCTATTTTTTGGATGAAGTTTAGCGAGTTTTTTCTCGAACAAATAAGCCTCATCAAGAGTAAAAGTTTCCTTGTTCAGTTCTCTCACACATGCCAATACATCAGCCAACCAACCACGCGAAGAGATTGATCGCTCCCGTAAGAACATGAAGCGGTTCCATAAGTTTCTCACCATAGGTCTTGGCAGCTCGTTTTCATTTTTGACAAGCGGAATACGCGCGTCCATTGG